>JAEWCK010000220.1 GCA_023390675.1 Pseudomonadota bacterium | reverse complement strand
TCCCTCCCTCTCCCACAAGGGGAGAGGGAATGAGATTTATCCCCGATCCCGCAGCAGGCGCGACTGCTCGCGCTTCCAGTCGCGTTCCTTGATCGTCTCGCGCTTGTCGTGGGTCTTCTTGCCCTTGGCGAGCGCCAGCTCGACCTTCGCGCGGCCGCGGCCGTTGAAATAGATGCTGAGCGGGACGAGCGTCATGCCCTCACGCGCCACCGCGCCGTGGAGCTTGTTGATCTCGCGCTCGTGGAGCAGCAATTTCCGCGGCCGCTTGGGATCGTGGTTGAAGCGGTTGCCGTGGCTGAACTCGGGGATGTTGGCGTTGATCAGCCACACCCCGCCGTCATTGACGTCGGCATAGGCCTCGACGATCGACCCTTCGCCGAAGCGCAGCGACTTCACTTCGGTGCCGGTGAGCGCAATCCCCGCCTCGTACGTGTCCTCGATGAAATAATCGAACCGCGCGCGCCGGTTCTCGGCGACGGTCTTGGCTTTGTCGAACGTGGCGGGACGCGGGCGGGCCATAAGGGGGTGCGATGTAGGGGGCGTTCGGGGAAAAGGCCAGCGCCCTGCTTCCGTCACCCCGGCGAACGCCGGGGTCCAGAGTTGCCCGGGCTACAGAGGATCGAATCCCAGATCCTCGGCCAGATCGCGCCATGTTGGATTCTCGCGCTCGATAAGGTCGATCTTCCAGGCCCGCTTCCATTCCTTGATCCGCTTCTCTCGAAGGATCGCCGACTCCATCTCATTGTGCACTTCGTACCAGACGAGCAGCTTGCAGCCGTAACGCTTGGTGAAGCCTTCGATCGCACCCGTGCGATGCTGGTATGCGCGGCCCGGAAGGTCGGACGTGACGCCGGTATAGATCGTCCCATTGCGCGCGTTGGCCATGATGTAGACGGCTGGCGTTCGCTCCATGGCTAACGCACCGGCGAGTCACTCTGGATCCCGGCGTTCGCCGGGATGACGGTGGAGTTAAAGGAGCCCCGCATGCGCCAGCGCGGCGTCCACCGCCTTGCGGCTTGCCTCGCCCGCCTCGGTCATCGGCAGGCGCAATTCGGTCGGGAAACCCGGGCGGACCCTGCCCAGCGCATACTTAACCGGCCCCGGCGACGCGTCCGTGAACATTGCGAGATGCAGCGGGAACAGGCGGTCGTGCAGCGCCAGCGCCTTGACCGTGTCCCCCGCCGCCCAGGCCGCCTGGAAATCGGCGCACAGTCGCGGAGCGACGTTGGCAGTCACCGAGATGCAGCCCGTGCCCCCCATCGCATTGAACGCGAGCGCAGTCTCGTCATTGCCCGAGAGCTGCTCGAAATCGGCGCCGCAGCCGGCGCGGTGCTCGCTGACGCGCTGGAGCTGGCCGGTCGCGTCCTTGACGCCGATGAACTTGCCCGGGAACGCCTTGACGATCCGCGCCATCGTCGCGGGCTGGATGTCGGTGACGGTGCGGCCGGGAACGTTGTAGAGCACGATCGGCAGCTCGGCCTCGGCCGCCACGGCCTCGAAATGGCGGAAGATGCCTTCCTGGCTCGGGCGGTTGTAGTAAGGCGGGACCATCAGCACCGCGTCCGCGCCCGCGGCCTTCGCCGCGGCGACATTGGCGATCGCGACGCGCGTGTCGTTCGATCCCGCGCCGGCGAGCACGGGCACCCGCCCCTTCGCCGCCTCGACGCAGACGCGGACGACGTGGAAATGCTCGTCCTTGGGCATCGTCGCAGCCTCGCCGGTGGTGCCGCAGGGCACCAGCCCCGCCGAACCTTCGGCAATCTGCCATTCAACCAGATCGCGATATGACTCGGCGTCAAACGCTCCGTCGCGGAACGGCGTCACCAGCGCCGGGATCGAGCCGGAGAACATGGTCCCAGAATCTTTCTTAACGGGGATAATCGGGACTGGCAGATAGGGCGGGGTTGCGTATCATGTCCAGCATGCTGGCGCCGTTGGTAAAAACTACGATGCTGTTCGCGGGCGTTGCGGGGCTCGCCGCCTCGTCGAAGCTCGCGCAGCAGCAGCTCGATTGGTACAAGGTTGCATATGAGGCGGGCGTGCCGCGCGTGCCGCCGCCCTATATCCAGTCCGATCAATTGTCCGATGCGCTGATCGAGTGGAAGCGGCTGCTCCAGTCGGACAACTGGCCCTTCTCCGATTATGCCAACTTCATGCTGCTCCACCCCGGCTGGCCGGGCGAGACGAGCCGGCGCGCGGCGGCGGAGACCGTGCTGGAGAGCGGCACCTGGGCGCCGGGGCTTACCGTGCGCTTCTTCGAGCGCTTTCCGCCGCTCACCGGCGCCGGGCGGCTGCGCTTCGCCGAGGCGCTGGCGGCGTCGGGGCGCAAGGCCGAAGCCGAGGAGCAGGCGCGGCGTGCGTGGCGGATGGGGTCGCTCAGGCCGCGCGACGAAAGCGCGCTGATCGGCGCATTCCTCCCCGCGCTGACGGCCGCGGATCACGATGCGCGGATGGACATGCTGCTCTGGCGCGGCGCAACCAGCGCGGCGCAGCGCCAGCTTGTCTATGTCTCGCCCGCGATGCGGCCGGTGTTCGAGGCGCGGATCGCGTTCAAGACCAAGGCAGCCGACGCCGGCGCCAAGGGCGCGGCGGGGCTCGACCTCGGGCGCAGCAATCCCGGCTACATCGCCGATCGCGCGATGTGGCTGCGCGATTCGGGACAGAGCCCGGCGATGCGCGCCTATCTCGCCCAGCCGCGACACCTCGAATCCTATCCCGGCGATGCCGAGGAATTCTACGAGGTGCTGCTCACCGCGGCGCGCGGCGCTGCGGCGGACGGGCAATACAGCCTGGCCTATAACATCGCGAGCCAGGTCGACGACGCCTTCCCGCCGGGAACCGACATCAGCGAGCAGCCGCTCGGGGAGCGCGACGACTATACCAGCCTCGTCTGGCTCGCCGGCACGACTGCGCTCGACAATCTCGGGCGCGCGCGCGACGCGATCGGCATGTTCGAGCGTTATGCGCACGGCTCCAAATCGCCGACGACGCAGTCCAAGGGCTATTATTGGGCCGGCCGCGCGGCCGAGGCGGCGGGCGATCAGGCGCGCGCGACGGCGCTCTACCAGCAGGCTGCAGGCTTCCCCGATCTCTATTACGGACAGCTTGCGTCCGAGCGGATGGGCCAGCCGCTGCGTCGCCCGCCCGATTTCAACGCCAAGGTCGCCGATCCCGCGGTGCGCGAGGCGTTCTTCCGCCGCGAGGTGGTCCGCGCCGCGCAATTGCTCGGGACGATGGGCAATCGCGAGGACCAGAGCTATTTCATCCGCAAGATCGCCGAGGACGCCAAGTCCGACACCGATCACATCCTCGCCGCCGAGCTCTCGCGCACGATCGGGCGGCCCGATCTCGGTGTGATGGTCGGGCGGAGCGCGCTGCAGAACGGCCTGTCGGATTATACCGCGGCCGGCTACCCCACCGTGCGCGTGCCCGCGGCGCAGCAGGATTACTGGACGATCGTCCACGCCATCGCGCGGCAGGAGAGCCAGTTCGATCGCGGTGCGGTGAGCCACGCCGGCGCGCGCGGGCTGATGCAGCTGATGCCGGGCACCGCGCGCGAGACCGCGGGCAAGCTCGGGCTCAACTACGACCGGGAATCGCTGACCGTCGACACCGATTACAACATCCAGCTCGGCTCGACCTATTTCCAGCGGATGTACAATCTCTACGGCAGCTACCCGCTCGCCATCGCGGCGTACAATGCGGGGCCCGGCAATGTGAACAAGTGGATCCGCGCCAATGGCGATCCACGGCTGCCGGGTGGCGACATGGTGCGCTGGATCGAGCAGATTCCGATCTTCGAGACCAAGAACTACGTCCAGCGCGTGATCGAGAACGCCGTGGTCTACGACCTGCTCAACCCCGAGCATGCGCGCAGCCGCGGGCCGGCGAATCTGAGCTGGTATCTGGGGAAGAACCGGCCGGGTTGATTTCTCCGGCCGTCAACCCGGCCGCAGTGCCGGGGTCCACTCATCCTCGATCGAGCCGATAAAGGCTCTATGGGCTCGCTTGCCTCCCGGTGGACCCCGGCAC
>JAEWCK010000187.1 GCA_023390675.1 Pseudomonadota bacterium | reverse complement strand
TGGATCCCGGCTTTCGCCGGGATGACGGTAAAAGGAGGACGAGCCCGTCCGCAACCGCAGAATCGACTCGGTGTCTTCAATATCTTTCGCTACTGGCCATCCGGCGCGGCGCGCTTCTTCGCGATCTCGGCGCTCTCGTCCTTGAGCGGCTTGGAGACCGGGCAGACTTCCTGGAGATAGCCGTTGAGCGTGTTGGCGAGATTCTCCTGCACCAGCCGGTAGTGCACGTACTGGCCGCGCTTCTCGCTCGTCACCAGCCCGGCATTCTCCAGCACCGCGAGGTGCTGCGACACCGCCGGCTTCGAGATGTCGAACCGCGCCGCGATCTCCCCCGCGGTGAGCTCGGCATGGCTCAGATAGGCCAGAATCTTGCGCCTCACCGTGGAGGACAGGGCTTCGAACACGCGCTGCATAGGGGATAATTAAGCGATTTCTTTATTGCTTTCCAGTCGAATCGGATTTAGGCATTTAGGTACTGCCTTAAATACCTAACAGGTGGCGCCATGCATGATGCTCATGCCGTGAACAGCCTGGTCGAAACCCCGGACGCGGACCCGATCGCGGGTCGCGTGCGATGGGACCCCGCCCATTCGCTTTGGAACGGAGGCTTGGCCGCGGCGACACTGGTGCTGGGTCCCATCACCTTCACGCCCGCAGCCTTCGCGATTTTCCTGCTGACCACGGGCGCGACTTTGCTGCTCGGCCATTCGGTGGGCTTCCACCGGCGGCTTATCCACCGCAGCTTCCAATGCCCGCTCTGGCTCGAACGCGTGCTCGTCTGGTTCGGCACGGCGGTCGGTATGAGCGGTCCGCACTGGATCATCCGCACGCACGACCTTCGCGACTGGGCGCAGCGCAATCCGCGCTGCCATCCCTATCTCAGCCATGCCAGCCCGATGCTTCGGGATGCGTGGTGGCAGCTCCATTGCCGGCTCGAACTCGCGCATCCGCCCGGCTTCGATCTCGGCCGCGCAGGGCGCGATCGCTTCTATCGCTTCCTCGAAGCGACGTGGATGGCGCAGCAGCTTCCGATCGCGGCGCTGCTGTTGTGGGCCGGCGGCTGGAGCTTCGTGGTATGGGGCGTCTGCGCGCGCGTCTTCGCTTCGGTGCACGGCCATTGGCTCGTCGGCCACCTCGCCCACAATCGCGGCCCGCAGCACTGGGTCGTGGAGGATGCGGGCGTGCAGGCGCACGACGTGCCTTGGGCCGGGTTCATCACGATGGGCGAAGCGTGGCACAACAACCACCACGCCTTCCCCGGCTCGGCGCGGATCGGGCTCTATCCGGGACAGAGCGACCTCGGCTTCGCGTTCATCCGCCTGCTCGCAGCGCTCGGCCTCGCCTGGGATATCCGCACGCCCGAGCAGTCGCCCGACCGCGCTAAGGCGCTGCGCCCCGCGGGAGCGCGGCCATGAGTGACGGCCGGGCCACGCTTGCCGGAGCAGCCAAGATCAGCCGAGCGCTCGTGTTCGCGACCCTGTTGGCGTCGGGGCTGATCGCAGCGCCGTTCGGGCCGTTCGCGGTGATCGTCTTTCTTTTCGCCTTCGGGTTCACCTTCCCCGTCGGCGTGATCGTCGGCCTACCGCTCTACTGGCTCGCGCGTCGCACCGGTCTCGCGGGGTGGCACACCGCGATGCTGGCAGGCCTCCTCGCCAGCCAGGCGATGCCGTTGCTGCTGTCTCTCTCCGCGCCGGGCAATATGAGCCTGCTCTTGCCGCCATGGCTCGCCTTGGCCGGAATCGCCGGCGGCCTGGTCTTCTGGACGAACGTCAAGCCGCTTCCTGACTAGCCCAGCGCCTTCTTCAGCAGCTCGTTGACCACCGCCGGATTGGCCTTGCCCTGCATCGCCTTCATCGTCTGGCCGACGAAGAAGCCGAACAGCGCCTCCTTGCCGCCGCGATACTGTTCGAGCTGGTTCGGGTTGTTAGCCAGCACCTCGGCGATCACCTTCTCGATCGCGCCGGTGTCGCTGGTCTGCTTGAGCCCGCGCTCCTCGACGATCTTCGGCGCCGAATCGCCCGTTTCGAGCATGATCTCGAACACCTGCTTGGCGAGCGGGCCCGAGAGCGTGCCGTCGGCCGCGAGCGCAAGCAGTTCGGCGCCCTGCTCGGGGCTCACCGGGCTTTCGTCCAGATCCTTGCCGAGGCGATTGAGCGCGCCGAACAGGTCCGAGATCAGCCAGTTCGCGGCGGCGCGCGCGACTTCCTGCTCGCCCTTCGCCTGCACCCGCGCAGATTCGGCGAGCAACGCCTCGAACCAGCGCGCGGTCTCGGCCTCGGCAGTGAGCACCGCGGCGTTGTACGCGCTCAGCCCCAGCTCGCTTTCGTAGCGGCGGCGCTTGGCGTCGGGCAGCTCGGGCAGGCTCGCGCGGCATTCCTCCAGGAAGGCCTCGTCGAGTTCCAGCGGAAGCAGGTCGGGATCGGGGAAATAGCGATAGTCGTGCGCGTCTTCCTTCGATCGCATCGAGCGCGTCTCGCCGCGATCGGGATCGAACAGCCGCGTCTCCTGGACGATCCGCCCGCCGCTCTCGAGCACCTCCACCTGGCGCCTGGCTTCGATCTCCACCACCTGCATGACGAAGCGGACCGAATTGACATTCTTGGTCTCGGTGCGGGTGCCGAATTCCTCGCCGGGCCGGCGCACGCTGACATTGACGTCGGCGCGCATCGAGCCCTGATCCATATTGCCGTCGCATGAGCCGACATAGCGGACGATCGAGCGCAGCTTGGCGAGATAGGCCCCGGCCTCCTGCGGCGAGCGCATGTCGGGGCGGCTGACGATCTCCATCAGCGCCACGCCGGCCCGGTTGAGATCGACGTACGAGCGCGTCGGATGCTGGTCGTGCATCAGCTTGCCGGCATCCTGCTCGACATGGATGCGCTCGATCCCGATCGTCTTGGTGAAGGCCTCGGGGTCCTTCTCGTCGAGGCTGATCTCGATCGTCCCCTCGCCCACCAGCGGATGGTAGAGCTGGCTGATCTGATAGCCCTGCGGCAGATCGGCGTAGAAATAGTTCTTGCGATCGAAACGCGACCATTTGTTGATCACCGCGCCCAGCGCCATGCCGGTGCGCACCGCCTGACGGATGCATTCCCTGTTGGGCACGGGAAGCATGCCGGGCATCGCCGCGTCGATCAGGCTGACCTGGCTGTTGGGCTCGGCCCCGAACTCGGTCGCCGCGCCCGAGAAGAGCTTGGCCTTCGACGTGACCTGCGCGTGGACCTCGAGGCCGATCACGACCTCCCATTCGCCGGTGTCGCCCTGGATGCGGTAGCTGGAAGCAGTTGCTGAATCGCTCATGCGGCCCCGCTAGCACGAGCGCGGCGCAAAATGCACCTCCCCTTAACTGCGCACGCGCCAAGCCGCAGCCATGGTGCCGCGCTACGCAACGCTCGATGGAATGCGCGGCGCGGCGGCCTTGCTCGTCGCGCTCTATCATTTCCAGCAGGCGAGCGGCGTCGCGGCGATCCCGGGCTATCTCGCGGTCGACATGTTCTTCGCGATCAGCGGCTTCATCATCGCGCGGACCTATTGCCCGCGGCTGGCGGACGGCATGGCGTTCGGCAGCTTCGTGGCTGCGCGGCTGGCGCGGCTCTATCCGCTCTATCTGCTCGGGCTGATCATCGGCGCCACGGTCGCCGCCGCGCTGGCGACGCTGCCGCCGGGCGCGATTCTTTCGGATGCGGGGATCAACGCGCTGATGCTCCCCACCCCCTTCGCGCGCGATCTGTTTCCCTTGAATGGCCCGGCCTGGTCGCTGTTCTTC
>JAEWCK010000090.1 GCA_023390675.1 Pseudomonadota bacterium | reverse complement strand
TCCCTCCTCCACCGCCTTCGTCAATATCGGCGAGCGCACCAACGTCACTGGCTCCGCGCGCTTCAAGAAGCTCGTCATGGCGGGGGATTATGCCGCCGCGGTCGAAGTCGCGCTCCAGCAGGTCGAGGCCGGCGCGCAGGTGCTCGACGTCAACATGGACGAAGGCCTGCTCGACGCGCACGAGGCGATGACGACCTTCCTCAAGCTGATCCAGGCCGAGCCCGACATCGCGCGGATCCCGGTGATGGTCGATTCGTCCAAATGGGACGTGATCGAGGCGGGGCTCAAGTGCGTCTCGGGCAAGCCGATCGTCAATTCGATCAGCATGAAGGAAGGCGAGGAGCAGTTCCTCGACCATGCGCGCAAGTGCATGGCGTACGGCGCCGCGGTGGTGGTGATGGCGTTCGATGAGGTCGGGCAGGCCGACACAAAGGAGCGCAAGGTCGAGATCTGCGAGCGCGCGTACAAGCTGCTGACCGGGATCGGCTTTCCCCCCGAGGACATCATCTTCGATCCCAACGTCTTCGCGATCGCGACGGGAATCGAGGAGCACAACAATTACGGCGTCGACTTCATCGAGGCGTGCCGCGAGATCAAGGCGCGTTGCCCGCATTGCCATATCTCGGGCGGGCTATCGAACCTGAGCTTCTCGTTCCGCGGCAACGAGCCGGTGCGCAAGGCGATGCACTCGGTGTTCCTCTACCACGCGATCCCCGCGGGGATGGACATGGCGATCGTCAATGCCGGGCAATTGGACGTCTACGACCAGATCGAGCCCGAGCTGCGCACCGCGTGCGAGGACGTGATCCTCAACCGCGATCCCGAGGCGGGCGAGCGGCTGGTGGCGCTCGCCGAGCGGTATCGCGGCACCGACGCGGCGGCGGAGAAGCAGGCGGCAGAGTGGCGCGGCTGGGATGTGACCAAGCGGCTCGAGCATGCGCTGGTCAAGGGCATCGACCAATGGGTGGTCGAGGACACCGAAGAGGCGCGGCTCGCTTATGCGCGGCCGATCGAGGTCATCGAAGGCCCGCTGATGGACGGGATGAACGTGGTCGGCGATCTGTTCGGATCGGGCAAGATGTTCCTGCCGCAGGTGGTCAAGTCGGCGCGGGTGATGAAGAAGGCAGTGGCGCACCTGCTGCCCTTCATCGAGGCGGCCAAGGAAGAAGGCGCCAAGGGCAAGGGCAAGGTGGTGATGGCCACCGTGAAGGGCGACGTCCACGATATCGGCAAGAACATCGTCGGCGTGGTGCTCCAGTGCAACGGGTTCGAAGTGGTCGACCTGGGGGTGATGGTGCCGTGGTCGAAGATCCTCGAGGCGGCGAACGAGAACGACGCCGACATGATCGGGCTTTCGGGGCTGATCACCCCGAGCCTCGACGAGATGGTGACGGTGGCCGAGGAGATGCAGCGCGCGAACATGACGATGCCGCTGCTGATCGGCGGCGCGACGACGAGCCGCGTCCACACGGCGCTGCGCATCGAGCCCGCGTACGACGGGCCGGTCGTCCACCTGCTCGACGCCAGCCGCGCGGTGGGCGTCGCGACGACGTTGGTCTCCGACACGATCCGCGACGATTATGTCGCCAAGGTCGCCGCCGAATATGAGGCGGTCCGGCAGGCGCGCGCGGGACGCGGGCAAAGCGAGCTGCTGCCGCTGGAGAAGGCGCGCGACAATGCGTTCGAGGCCGATATGAGCCTCAAGCCCGGCAAGCCGCGTCTGCCCGGGCTCCACGATTTCCCCGATTGGGAGATCAAGGACCTGCGCGAATATATCGACTGGACGCCGTTCTTCCGCGCGTGGGAGCTCGCCGGGGTCTACCCCGCGATCCTCAAGGACGAAGTGGTCGGCGAGAGCGCGACTTCGCTGTTCAACGACGCCAACAAGATGCTCGATGCGATCATCGCCGAGCATTGGCTGACCGCGCGCGGCGTGGTCGGGCTGTGGCCGTGCCGCCGCAAGGGCGACGACATCGTCGTCCATGTCGAGGACGAGAAGCACGTCACGCTGCCGATGCTCCGCCAGCAGATCGCCAAGCGCGAAGGCCGGGCGAACATGTGCCTTGCCGATTTCATCGATCCCGCGGGCGACTGGATCGGCGGGTTTGCAGTCTCGATCCACGGGATCGAGCCGCACCTTGCGCGCTTCAAGAATGCGATCGACGATTATTCGGACATCCTGCTGAAGGCGCTGGCCGACCGATTGGCCGAGGCCTTTGCGGAGCGCCTGCACCAGTTCGTGCGCACGTCGCTCTGGGGCTATGCCGAGGGCGAGCAGCTGACCAACGAAGCGTTGATCAAGGAGCAGTATCGCGGCATCCGCCCGGCGCCGGGCTATCCGGCGTGCCCCGAGCACAGCCTGAAGCCGATCCTGTTCAACATGCTCGACGCGCACAAGCGCACCGGTATCAGCCTGACCGAGAGCTTCGCGATGCTGCCGACCTCGGCGGTATCGGGCTTCTATTTCGGGCACCCGCAGGCGGAATATTTCGGCGTGGCGCGGATCGGGCAGGACCAGCTCGAGGACTATGCCGCGCGGCGCGGGGTGAGCGTCGAGCAGGCGACGCGCTGGCTGCGGCCGAATCTGGATTGAGGCTTCCGCGATCCTCCCCCGCCAGGGGG
>JAEWCK010000015.1 GCA_023390675.1 Pseudomonadota bacterium | reverse complement strand
GTCGTCGGCCGCGACGCCGCGGCGTGGCTTGCTGCCCTCGGGCTGCGCCGCGCCTTTGCCGGCACGGGTCTCGAAGTCACCGTGGTCGAGATGCAATCGTTGCTCCGCCCGGTCGATGTCTTCGCCGCGGTTCCGACGCTCGGCGCGCTCCACCGGCTGATCGGGCTCAAGGAAAGCGACGTGCTGCCGCGCACCGCCGCGGTCCCCGTGCTCGGCCAGCGCTTCGCGGGGTGGAGCGGGCACGGCAGCGAGTTCGTCCACGGCTACGACACGCAGCGTCCCTCGATCGGCGATGTCGAGTTCCTGCAATTCTGGGTAATGGCGCGCCAGCACGGAATGCAGGTGCCCTACGAGGAATTCTCGGTCGCCGCCGCCGCCGCGAAACAGGGCCGCGTGAGCCGCGAGGATCGCGAGGCGGAATCGCTCGGCGATATCGCGCCCGGCTATCACCTCGATGCGCGACGCTATGCCGCCTTGCTCCGCGCCGCGGCGCTCCAGCTCGGCGTGCGGCATATCGCGCAGCCTTTCGCGGTCGAGGTGGAAGGCGAACGGATTACCGGGCTCGCGCTCGAGGATGGCAGCCGGGTCGAGGCCGACCTCTATGTCGATGCCAGCGGTGAAGAAGCGGTGCTTCGCGGAATGCTCCCTCACGCCGAATGGGAGAGCTGGCGCGAGTGGCTGCCCTGCGACCGGCTGCTCGCCGCGAGCGCGCCGCGGCTCAACCCGATCCCCAGCTTCGCGCACATCGCCGCGTTCCGCGCCGGCTGGCTCGGCCTCTATCCGCTCCAGGACCGCACCGGCATCGTCGCGGCATATGGCTCGGACGCGATCTCCGACGAGGAAATGATCGCCACGGCCTCGGCGGTCGCGGGTGTGCGGATCGGCGAGGACGCAGTGCTCGCCGGGCTCGATTCCGGTATCCGCCGCCGTCCCTGGATCGGCAATTGCGCGACGATCGGAGAGGGCGCGCTTGCGCTCGATCCGCTCGACGCGACTCCGCTCCACGCGATCCATGTCGCGGTCTCGCACCTGATCTCGCTCTTCCCGGTCGTCGCCGAAGAGATGCCCGAGGCCGAGGGGTACAACATCGTCGTCTCCGCCCATGCCGAGAATCTGCGCGACTTCACCGCGGCGCATTACCGACTCAACAAGCGTGAGGGAGAGCCCTTCTGGGACACCGCGCGCGCTGTGGCGGGCCCCGCGAGCCTCGACGCCAAGCTCTCGCTCTTCGCCGCGCGCGGGCAGGTGCCGCTCTACGACGAGGAGACGTTCGAGATCCAGAACTGGGCGGCGATCTTCCTCGGCCACGGCGTGATTCCGCGCGACTACACCCCGCTCGTCGACGAGCTGCCACAGGCGCAGGCGATCGAGAAGTTCCAGAACTTCCTCGGGGTGATCGCCGAGGAGGTCCGCGCGATGCCCAGCGTCGCCGAGTATCTGGCGGCCGGCGCCGCGCCGAAGCCCGAACGGCGGGGCCTCTACTGACCCGGCAGATCGTCATCGTCGGCGGCGGCACCGCGGGGTGGATGACCGCCGCCGCGCTTGCCCGCCGCCTTGGCCGCGCCGCGCGGATCACGCTCGTCGAATCCGAAGCGATCGGCACTGTCGGGGTGGGCGAGGCGACGATTCCGCCGATCGTCCAGTTCAATCGCTTCCTCGGGCTCGACGAGGACGACTTCGTCCGCGCGACGCAAGCGACGTACAAGCTCGGCATCGAATTCGTCGACTGGCTGCGGCCCGGGCACCGCTACATCCATCCCTTTGGCCTGTTTGGCGCCGATATGAACGAGATCTCGTTCAACCATTTCTGGCTGCGCTGGATGCGGGCGGGCGGCGACCCCGATCCGACGCTCTTCAACACCGAAGCGCAGGCGGCATACGAAAACCGCTTTGCGCGCACCGCGGGCGGCCAGCCGGGCAAGGGCCCGAAGATCCATTACGCGTTTCAGTTCGATGCCGGTCTGTATGCGGTATATTTGCGCCGCTTTTCCGAAGGGCTCGGCGTCACGCGGGTCGAAGGCAAGGTCGTCGAGATCGCCCGGCATCCCGGGAGCGGCTTCATCGAAGCGGTGATGCTCGAGGGCGTCCGCCGCATCGAAGGCGAGCTGTTCGTCGATTGCTCGGGCTTTCGCGGGCTGCTGATCGAGGAGACGCTCCACGCCGGGTACGAGGAATGGACGCGCTGGCTTCCCTGCGATCGCGCCGTCGCGGTGCCGACCGAGCGGAGCGGCGATCCCGAACCCTATACCCGCACGATCGCGCGGCCCGCGGGCTGGCAATGGCGCATCCCGCTTCAGCATCGCACCGGCAACGGCCATGTCTATGCGAGCGCGCACATCTCCGACGACCATGCGGCCGCGACCCTGCTCGCCAATCTCGACGGCGTGCCGCAAGGCGATCCGCGCGTGCTGCGCTTCGTCACCGGTCGCCGCCGCGCGAGTTGGGTGAAGAATTGCGTCGCGATCGGCCTGTCCTCGGGCTTCCTCGAGCCGCTTGAATCGACCTCGATCCACTTGATCCAGGCCGCGATCTACAAGCTGCTCGCCTTCTTTCCCGATCGCGATTTCGATCCGGCGCTCGCGGCGCGCTTCAATGCCGAGATGGCGACGCG
>JAEWCK010000041.1 GCA_023390675.1 Pseudomonadota bacterium | reverse complement strand
GGTCTGCACCGTCGCCAACGACAACGATCCGAGCCAGGTGGTGATCTCCGGTCATCGCGAGGCGGTGGAGCGCGCTTTGCCGATTGCGAAGGAGATGGGCGCGAAGCGTGCGCTGCTGCTGCCGGTCTCGGCGCCTTTCCACTGCCCGCTGATGCAACCCGCCGCGGATGCGATGGCCGAGGCGCTCGCGGCGGCGTCGATCCAGGCCCCGCTCTTGCCGGTGTACGCCAATGTCACCGCCGCTCCCGTCGGTGATCCCGACACGATCCGCGCGCTGCTCGTCGAGCAGGTCACGGGCATGGTGCGGTGGCGCGAATCGGTGCTGGCGATGTTCGCGGCGGACGTGACCGATTTCGTCGAGTTCGGCGGCAAGGTGCTCGGCGGCATGGTCAAGCGCATCGCGCCGGATGCGACGGCGACGAGCGTGGTGACGATGGACGATATCGAGGCCTTCGCGAAGAGCCTCTGACCGGATTGGGAGAAGAAGCGATGTTCGATCTCACAGGTATGACCGCACTCGTGACCGGCGCGTCCGGGGGCATTGGATCGGCAATCGCCAGGGCGCTGGCTGCGCAGGGTGCGCGGCTCGCGGTTTCGGGCTCCAATGCCGGGAAGCTCGACGCCTTCCGCGCCGAGCTGGGCGGGGACCATGTCGCGATCACCGCCGATCTCTCCGATGCGGCTTCGGTCGACGCGCTGGTGCCCCAGGCGGTCGAGGCGCTCGGCCAGCTCGACATCCTCGTCAACAATGCCGGCGTGACCCGCGACAATCTCGCGATGCGGATGAAGGATGAGGAGTGGGATCAAGTGATCCGCGTGAACCTCGAAGCCGCATTCCGCCTGATTCGCGCCGCCGCCAAGCCGATGATGAAGGCGCGGTTCGGCCGCGTGATCTCGATCACCTCGGTGGTCGGGGCCACCGGCAATCCGGGGCAGGCCAATTATGCCGCGTCGAAGGCGGGGCTGGTCGGCATGTCCAAGGCGCTTGCGCAGGAGCTCGCCAGCCGCAACATCACGGTCAACTGCGTCGCGCCAGGCTTCATCCGCTCGGCGATGACCGACGTGCTGCCCGAGGCCCAGAAGGATGCGCTGCTCGGCCGCATTCCCGCCGGAAAGCTGGGCGAAGGCGAGGATATCGGAGCGGCGGTCGTCTATCTCGCCAGCAGGGAAGCGGCCTATGTCACCGGCCAGACCTTGCATGTGAACGGCGGGATGGCGATGCTCTGAACCTTGAACGGGGGGCAGGAGTGAAGCTTATGCGTGGATTTCTGCTCGGCGTTCTCGGCGCCGCCACCCTCGTTGCCCCCGCGGCCGCAGCCGATCTCGCGACGATGGATTGCGTCGTCGGCAAGTTGAAGCCGGCGCTCCGGACCCAGATCGAGGCCGACGTGACGCGCAATCTCGGCGCTGCGGCCAAGCCCAGCTACGATCCCAGCGTCGCCGCCGGCCTTACCAACGCCGCGCAGGAATGCGCGGTCGAGAACAAATGGTCCGATGCGGCGGTGCAGGCGGCGCGGATCTACACGCTCGCCAAGATCGGCTGGCCGATCGCGCAGCGCGTGGTGGGCGAGAAGGGCTTCGACGCGGCGATGCTTGAGGCGCAGTTCCAGACTCTGCCCGAAGAGACGCGCAATCGCCCGCTTACCACCGAGGAGATGCAGCAGCTGGTCATATCCTCGGTCACCGAGGAGGCGCAGAAGACGCGCGAGAACGCCATGCTGCTCAATCAGTTCTTCAGCATGTTGAACACGATGCAATATGCCAGCGTGCAATTTGCCGAAGCCTGACGTTACGGAAGCGAAGCCTTCGCCTCTTGCAACGGCACCAAGCGCGATCTAGGTGCGTTTCAACGATATTGAGCCCCTAGCTACAAAGGAAAACAGGGACCATGGCCACTCAGGAAGAGATCACCACCCGCGTGACCGCGCTCGTCGTCGATCACCTCGGCGTCGACGCCAAGGAAGTTTCGCCGACCGCGAGCTTCATCGACGATCTCGGCGCCGACAGCCTCGACATCGTCGAGCTGGTGATGGCTTTCGAGGAAGAGTTCGGCGTCGAGATTCCGGACGATGCGGCCGAGAAGATCAGCACCGTCGGCGACGCGGTCTCGTACATCAGCGAGCACCAGGAAGGCTGATCGCTTCAAGCGATCCCGCCCGCATGGGCCGGCAATGAATCAGCGGCTCCCCGTCCCGGGCTCGTGCAGAGTTGGGCGGGGAGCCGTTTTGTTTTGAGGGAATTCGGAGAAACGCGATGCGCCGCGTAGTTGTCACTGGCCTTGGTCTCGTCACCCCGCTCGGCGCGGACGTCGAGACCGCGTGGAAGAACATCATCGCGTCCAAGTCCGGCGCGGCGACGATCACGCATTTCGACGCGACCGACTTTCAGAGCAATTATGCGTGCGAAGTGAAGCCGGCGGATCACGAATACGGCTTCGATCCGTCGAAGCGCGTCGATCACAAGATCCAGCGCCAGGTCGACCCGTTCATCGTCTACGGGATCGACGCCGCAGGGCAGGCGATCGAGGATGCGGGCCTTACCGACATGGACGAGGAAACGCGGCTGCGTGCGGGCTGCTCGATCGGTTCGGGCATCGGCGGGCTGCCGGGGATCGAGAGCGAATCGCTCGTCCTCCACGAAAAGGGGCCCAAGCGCGTCTCTCCGCATTTCGTCCATGGCCGGCTGATCAACCTGATCTCGGGCCAGGTTTCGATAAAATACGGTCTGATGGGGCCGAACCACGCCGTGGTCACTGCCTGTTCGACCGGTGCGCATTCGATCGGCGACGCGGCGCGGATGATCGCGATGGACGATGCCGACATCATGCTCGCGGGCGGTGCCGAGAGCGCGATCTGCCCGATCGGCATTGCTGGCTTCGGTCAGGCGCGCGCGCTTTCGACCAATTTCCGCGACGATCCGACGCGCGCCAGCCGACCCTATGACGTCGACCGCGACGGCTTCGTGAGGGGCGAGGGCGCCGGCGTGGTGGTGCTCGAGGAATATGAGCACGCCAAGGCGCGCGGCGCGAAGATCTACGCCGAGGTGGTCGGCTATGGCCTGTCGGGCGACGCGTACCACGTGACCGCACCGCATCCCGAAGGTTCGGGCGCTTTCCGTTCGATGCAGATGGCGATGAAGAAGTCCGGGCTCGATCTTTCCGACATCGACTATATCAACGCCCACGGCACTTCGACGCCGCTCGGCGACGAGCTCGAGCTGGGAGCGGTGCGGCGGCTGTTCGGCAACAATATCGGCCAGCTTTCGATGAGCTCGACCAAATCGGCGATCGGACACCTGCTCGGCGGGGCGGGCGCAGTGGAGAGTATTTTCTGCATCCTCGCGCTTAGAGACCAGATAGTTCCGCCGACGCTCAACCTCGACAATCCGAGCGAGAACTGCGCCGGCGTCGATCTCGTGCCGTTCAAGGCCAAGGAGCGCAAGGTGAAGGCGGTGCTGAACAATTCGTTCGGCTTCGGCGGCTCCAATGCCAGCCTGGTGATGAAAGCTGTCTGACGAGCGCGCAGCGCCGCAGCGGCCACGCCCCCGGCGCCGTCCGCGGCGCTCGGGCGGTTGCGCGCTGCTCGTCGCGCTGCTCGTGCTCATCGCCATCGGAATCGGCACCCTCCAGCTCTGGGGCGGGCGCGGGCCGGCGAAGCAGAATCTGACGGTGATGATTCCCGAGGGCGCGAGCCTGTCGCGCGCCGCGACCGAACTGGAGAAAGCGGGCGCGATCGGATCGTCGACCCAGTTCCTGTTCCTCGCGAAAATCCTCGGCAGCCATGCCCCGATCAAGGCGGGCGAGTATCGCGTTCCGGCGCATCTCAGCCAGTCCGACATCCTGAAGATGCTCCAGGGCGGCAAGACGCTCCAGCGCTTCATTACCATTCCCGAAGGCACGCCTTCGGTCGTGGTGTGGGAGACGCTGATGAAGGCGCCGCAGCTGACCGGCGAAGTCGCGGTGCCCGTCGAAGGCACGGTGCTGCCCGACAGCTACGCCTATAATCGCGGCGACACGCGGCAGATGGTGCTCGACCGGATGCAGAAGGCGATGGTCAACTACCTCGCCAAGGCGTGGGCGGCGCGCAAGCCGGGAATCGCTGTGAGCACGCCACGCGAGGCGCTGATCCTCGCCTCGATCGTCGAGAAGGAGACAGGCAAGCCCGCCGAGCGGCGAATGGTCGCCGCAGTCTATGGCAACCGGCTAAAGCAGAACATGATGCTGCAGGCCGATCCGACGATCATCTACCCGATCCCCAAGGGCAAGCCGCTCGGACGCCGCATCCTTCAGTCGGAAGTGCATGCGGTCAACGACTACAACACCTATACCAAGACCGGCCTGCCGATCGGCCCGATCGCCAATCCGGGCCGCGCGAGTATCGACGCGGTGCTCGATCCAGCGCCTTCGACTGCGCTCTATTTCGTCGCGGACGGGACGGGCGGCCATGTCTTTTCGGACACGCTCGAGCAGCACGAGGCGGCGCGGCAGAAATGGTACGCGCTGCGCAGGGCGCGGGGGGAGATGTGACGACCTAGTCGTCATCCCGGCGAAAGCCGGGATCTCATGAGGAGGCGACGATGGCGGGCTGGACCTACATCATGACCAACAAGCCGCGCGGTGTGCTCTACACAGGCGTTGCTGCAATGCTCGCGCAACGGGTGCAGCAGCATCGCGAGGGCAAGGGCTCCAAATTCTGCGCGAAATACAATCTCACTCGCCTCGTGCTCGTCGAACCGCACGACACGATCGACGACGCTATCCGCCGTGAGAAGTTGCTCAAGGAATGGAAGCGCGAGTGGAAAATCGAGTTGATCGAGAGCACCAATCCGAAGTGGCGGGACCTGTTTGGCGACATTCGGGATTAGAGCCGCCCGAGATCCCGGCTTTCGCCGGGATGACGGTTACTTTCTTAGCCCCGCGGCTTCCCGCGCCAGCGCTTCGACCTGTTCCATGCTCGCGCCCTTCGGCGTCACCCAGCTTCCGCCGACGCAGAGGATCGGATCGAACGCCAGCCATTCGGGCGCGGTCGCGGCGCTGATGCCGCCGGTGGGACAGAACTTCGCTTCGTAGAAGGGCGCGGCGAGGGCCTTGAGCGCCTTGAGGCCGCCTGAGGTTTCTGCCGGGAAGAATTTGAAATGCCTGAGGCCCAGGTCGTAGCCGCGCATGATGTCGCCCGCGGTGGCGATGCCCGGCAGGAAGGGAACGCCGCTCTGCACGATCGCTTCGCCCAGGCGATCGGTTAATCCGGGCGAAACAATGAATTCGGCGCCAGCCTTCATAACCTGTTCGAACTGATCGGTGCTGACCACCGTGCCCGCGCCGACGATCGCGCCGGGCACCTGCTTCATCTCGCGGATCGCGTCGAGCGCGGCGGCGGTGCGCATCGTGACTTCGAGGACGCGCAGGCCCCCGTTGACCAGCGCCTCGGCAAGCGGACGCGCCGTCGCGGCGTCCTCGATCACCAGCACCGGAATGACCGGCGCGGTGTGCATGATCTGCTCGATATCGCTCACTTGGCTACTCCTGGGCGTGTTCCTGCGCGAAGGCCGCGGCGGCGCCGTACAGGCCCGGCTGGGGATGCGTGATGAGCTTCACCGGAATGGAGGACATCAGACCCTGGAACCGGCCCTTGGCGACGAACCGCTGGCCGAAGCCCGATTGCAGCAGATGGTCCTTCAAGCGCAACCCCAGGCCGCCTGCGATCACCACGCCGGTGGGGCCATGCTCGAGCGCGAGGTCGCCCGCGACCGCGCCGAGGCTGAGGCAGAAGCGATCGAGCGCGGCCACCGCGAGTTCGTCCTTGCCCTCCAGGGCCAATGCCCAGAGCTGCTTGTCATCGTGGCGCCGTACGGGCTTGCCTTCGATTTCGGCGAGCGTCTCGTAGATCGCGACGATCCCGGGCCCCGCGACGACGCGCTCCTTGGAGACGCGCGTATAGGTCTTGCGCAGCCGCTGGACGAGCGCATCCTCGATTCGGTCGAGCGGAGCGAAGTCGGAATGGCCGCCTTCGGTGGCGATGACGTGATAGCCGCGCGCATAGCGGAAGACCTGCGCGACGCCGAGCCCCGTGCCGGGACCGCATACCGTGATGGAACCGGTTTCAGGCAAGTCGATTTCGGGGCCGCAGAGATGCTGGAAATGCTCGGGCGGCAGCTGGCCGACGGCGTGGCCGATCGCGGCGAAATCGTTGACGACGCTGTACGTTTCGGCGCCGAGCCGCTCGGGGATCAGCGCAGGGCGAATGATCCACGGATTGTTGGTGAGCTTGATGAGATCGCCGCCGACGGGCGAAGCGACGGCGATCGCCGCTGCTCTGGGCATCGGCCGGCCGAGCGTCTCGCCATAGGCTTGCCAGGCGAGCTGGAGGCTGGGGTGCTCGGCGACCTTCTGGGTCACCGGCTCGCTGATCGATACGACTCGGCCGCGCTCGACTTCCGCTACGGCAAAGCGCGCGTGGGTGCCCCCGATATCGACCGCGACGACTTCCATGCTGCTCCTTTTTCCTCTCCCCCGGCGCTGCCTGTCAACGTTGGCAGTCGCGGCCGCGCCCTTCTTCCCGCAAGCGGGGCGGAAGTAAAGGCCGCTGACTAGAGACCGGCCTCTGCGAGCATCGCCGAGGCGCCCAATTCGGCTTCGTCGCAATAGGTGCGCATGATCTGGAAGAGTTCGCGGCCGGTGCCGTCGGCCGGGCGCGGGGCCACCGCTTGCTCGCGCGCGCTCCATTCCGCGGCGTCGACCAGCGCTTCGAGCACGCCTGTCTCCGCGCAGAGCCGGATCACGTCGCCGTCGCGCAGCTTTCCGATCGGACCACCGCCGAGCGCTTCGGGCGACAGGTGGATCGCGGCCGGCACCTTGCCGCTTGCGCCCGACATGCGGCCGTCGGTGACGAGCGCGACGCGGTAGCCGCGGTTCTGGAGGACGCCGAGCGGGGGCGTGAGCTTGTGCAGCTCGGGCATGCCATTTGCCTTAGGCCCCTGAAAGCGGACGACGACGACCACGTCGCGGTCGAGCTCGCCTGCCTTGAATGCGTCCTGGACCGACTGCTGGTCGGAGAAAACGCGGCAAGGCGCCTCGATCGTCCAGCGGTCGGGCTCGACTGCCGAGACCTTGATGCAGGCGCGGCCGAGATTGCCGGCGAGGATGCGGAAGCCGCCCTCGGGCGAGAAGGGCGCGTCGAGCGTGGCGACGATCGAATCATCGCCCGACGTGGCGGGATGGTCGTGCCAGACGAGCTTGTCGTCGATGAGGTCGGGCTTGCGGCCGTAATCCGCCATGCTCGCCGATCCTGCGGTGAGCGTATCGGCGTGCATCAATCCGCCGCGCAGCAGCTCGCGAATCACGAAGGTCGGCCCGCCGGCATCCTCGAAGCCGTTCACGTCCGCCGAGCCGTTGGGGTAGACGCGTGCGAGCAGCGGGACGGCGCGCGAGAGGCGGTCGAAATCATCCCAGTCGATCGAAATCCCGGCCGAGCGGGCGATCGCGGGCAAGTGGATCAAATGGTTGGTCGATCCGCCGGTCGCCAGCAGGACGATGGCGGCGTTCACGATCGCCTTCTCGTCCACGACGTGGCCGATCGGGCGATAGTCGTTGCCGTTCCAGCCGATCTCGGCGAGGCGGTGGACCGCGGCGCGAGTCAGCTCCTGGCGCAGCCTGGTCTGGGGATTGGCGAACGAGGCGCCGGGGATGTGGAGCCCCATTGCCTCCATCATCATCTGGTTCGAATTGGCAGTGCCGTAGAAGGTGCAGGTCCCCTTGGAATGGTACGCGGCGATCTCCGAATCGAGTAGCTCGTCGCGGGTCGCCTTGCCCTCGGCATAGAGCTCGCGGACGCGCGCCTTCTCCTTATTGGCGATGCCGGTGCGCATCGGGCCGCCCGGAATTAACAGCATCGGGAGGTGGCCGAAGCGCAGCGCGCCGATGAGCAGGCCGGGGACGATCTTGTCGCAGATGCCGAGCAAGGCCGCGCCTTCGAAGGTGCGGTGGGAGAGGGCGACGGCGGTCGAGAGCGCGATGGTGTCGCGGCTGAACAGCGACAACTCCATGCCCTGATAGCCCTGCGTCACGCCGTCGCACATCGCCGGGACGCCCCCGGCGACCTGGGCGGTGGCGCCGGCCTCGTGCGCCCAGATCTTCATCTGCTCGGGGTAGCGATAGTAGGTCGCGTGCGCCGAGAGCATGTCGTTGTACGCAGTGACGATGCCGATGTTCATGCGGTTGCCCGCCTTCAGCTCCTCGCGCTGCTCGTCCGTGCCGGCATAGGCATGGGCGAGGTTGGCGCAGCCGAGGCGGGGACGGTCGTTCCCTGAGGCGCGCTCGCGCTCGACCAGCGCCAGATAGGCGGCGCGCTTCGCCTTCGAATTCTCGACGATGCGGTCGGTGACCGCGGCGATTTCGGGGTGAAGCTGAGTCATAGTCTGCGTTCCGCTTGCATTAG
>JAEWCK010000387.1 GCA_023390675.1 Pseudomonadota bacterium | reverse complement strand
CGCGACAATAGCCTCGGATGGATCGTCGGCGGCGGCGCTGCGATGATTGTGCTGCTGATCGTGGCTGCGGTGGTGACGATGCCGAGAAAGGCCAACATGGTCCCCGAAACGGCCGGCTCGAGCGTATCCGTCGACACGATGGTTATGAATGTGGAGGCCGATGCGGCCGCTTATGAGGCCGTGGCCGACGCTGCCGCCAATGTTTCAGATGGCTCCGGTGACAAGCCTGCATCGCCGTGGAGCTACACCTCGAACGACGACAAGGTGCGCGGCGCGACGACCTACTACGCGACGACGACGAGCACCAACTCGATCGCGCAGGGCTCGCCGTACAGCGCGACAACGACGATGGACATCGTCGTGCGGAAGTCGCCGGCTTATGGCACGGACGTCCTGCTGACGATCAGCTCCGGGCAGATGATGTGCCCTTCCTATGAAGGGTGCAGCGGCACTGTCAGGTTCGACGAAGGGCCCGCCGAACGCATCCGTTTCAATGGCCCCTCGGACGCCAGCAGTGAGACGGTCTTCGTGGAAGGGGCACAGACCTTCATCGCCAAGCTGAAGAAGGCGAAGCGCGTGGTGATCGAGAAGACCCTGTACGAAGCAGGAAACCCCCAGTTCGAATTCAACGTCGCCGGTCTCAAATGGGACCACTGACCCGGCTGGCGGTCAGGCAAGCTTGTACGGCGTAGGATCGCCCAGCTCGCCGATCAGGTGGCGTCGGGCCTCAGCGCGGCAGGAGTCGAAATGTTCGACGAGTTCGGGTGTGGCGGCTAGGAGCGCCTCGTCGCTCTCGGCGGCGATGCGGGCGACCAGCGCGGTGGAATCGCGGCCGAGCTTCTCCGCGAGCAGCCGCATCGTGCGGGCGCGGAGGCGGAACTCGAAATCGTCGAGGCGTGCCGATTCGACCTCGGCCTTCTTGAGCAGCGCGCCTCGCAGATCCCAGACCATCGCCTAGTCGAGCAATTCCACCGCCATCGCGGTCGCCTCGCCGCCGCCGATGCAGAGCGAGGCGAGGCCGCGCTTCTGGCCGTTGGTCTCAAGCGCCGAGAGCAATGTCGCAAGCACGCGCGCGCCGCTCGCGCCGATCGGGTGGCCGAGCGCGCAGGCGCCGCCGTGGACGTTGAGCACGTCGTGCGGGATGCCGAGATCGTGCATCGCGATCATCGCGACCGCGGCGAACGCTTCGTTGACTTCGAAGAGTTCGACATCGCCGACCTTCCACCCCGCCTTGTCGAGCGCTTTCTGCATCGCGAACACCGGGGCGGTGGTGAAGCGCGCGGGCGCGTGCGCATGCGCGGCGTAGCTGACGACCCTGGCGACGGGCGTCAGGCCCAGCTTCTCGGCAACGCTCGCGCGTGTCATCACCAGCGCCGCCGCACCGTCCGAGATCGACGAGGCGTTGGCCGCGGTGATCGTCCCGTCCTTCGAGAAGGCGGGCTTGAGCGTGGGGATTTTGGCGAGGTCGCCCCGGGCGGGCTGCTCGTCGAAAGTGATCGTGGTGACGCCCTTGCGGCCCTTGACTTCAACGGGGACGATCTCGCGGTCGAACGCGCCCGATTGCTGCGCCTTTTGCGCGCGCTGGAGCGAGGCGATCGCGAAATTGTCCTGCGCCTCGCGCGTGAACTGATATTCGCGTGCGGTCTCCTCGGCGAAGCTGCCCATCAGCCTGCCCGGCTCATACGCGTCCTCGAGTCCGTCGAGATACATGTGGTCCTTGAGCACGTCGTGCCCGATCCGCGCGCCGCTACGATGGCGCAGCGACAGATAGGGCGCGTTGGTCATGCTCTCCATGCCGCCGGCGATCAGCAGGTCGACCGATCCCGCGGCGAGCGCGTCGGCGGCCATGATCGCCGCCTGCATGCCGCTCCCGCACATCTTGTTGACCGTCGTCGCCTCGATATGGTTCGGCAGCTCCGCCTTGAGCGCCGCCTGCCGCGCCGGCGCCTGGCCGAGGCCGGCGGGGAGCACGCAGCCCATGTAGATGCGCTCGATCGCATCGCCCTTGAGCCCCGCGCGCTCGACCGCGGCGCCCACCGCGGCGGCGCCCAGGTCGGTGGCGGACGCGTCGCTCAGGCAGCCCTGGAAGCTCCCCATCGGCGTGCGGGCATAGGATGCGATGACGACAGGGTCGGCGGACATAAAGGCTCCTGCATGTGTTTGCGCCGATCTAGTAACCAGCGCGACCATTTGCAAAAGCCGCGCCCGCCATCCAAGGAAGAGATCGCATGAACCTGATCGACATCGCCAAATGGTACGCCTCGATCAGCGGCATCGTCGCCTGCTTCATGGTCTCGCTCGATCTCGGCCGCCGCGTGACCGGCTGGGGCTTCGCGCTGTTCGTTACCTCCTCGATCGCCTGGATCACCGGCGCCTTGCTCTCCAGCGACGAGCCGCTCTGGACGCAGAACCTCGTGCTGTTCGGGATCAATTGCTTCGGCGTCTATCGCTACCTCATCCGCAAACGCGCGCCGCGGCATGACGATTGACCTTCTGCTCCCGGTGCTGCTCGGCGTGCTGGGGCTCGTCTTCGGCAGCTTCATCGCGACGCTGGCGATCCGCTGGCCGCAGGGGCGATCGGCGATGCAGGGACGCTCCGCGTGCGATTCGTGCGGCAAGGGGCTCGCGGCGGGCGAGTTGATCCCGGTGCTGAGCTACCTGCTCCAGCGCGGGCGCTGCCGCGGGTGCGGCGCGGCGATCCGGCCGAGCCATTTGCTGACCGAGCTGATCGGCTGCGCGATCGGGGTGTCCGCCGGGTTGGTCGCGCCCGGCGCGCCTGGGATCGCCGGCGCGATATTCGGCTGGCTGCTGCTTGCGCTCGCTGCGCTCGACATCGCCGCTTACTGGTTGCCCAATCTGCTTACCGGCGCGCTGGCGCTGACGGGCGTGGCGGCCGGGCTGGCGGGCATCGCGCCGGCAATTCCTGACCGGCTCGTCGGCGGCGTCGCCGGGTTCGGCGTGCTGTGGCTCGTCTCCTGGGGCTATCGGCGATTGCGCGGACGACAGGGGCTGGGTGGCGGCGACCCCAGGATGTTCGGCGCGATCGGGCTGTGGCTAGGCTGGTACGCGCTGCCGATGGTGCTGCTCGCGGCCTGCCTGATCGGGCTGGCGGGCGTGCTCGGGCTGCTCGCCGGGGGCAAGAAGCTGACCGGGACGGACCGGCTGCCCTTCGGCCTGATGCTCGCCGCGGCGGGATATGCAGTGTGGATCGGGCAGGGGTTATATCCGCCGCCGGTCTTCGGTCCGGTCACGGCTGTGGTACAGATGTCCCAGCCAGCGGAGAACTAGATGCGCAAGTTGCTCGAAGCCCAGCGAAGCGCCTTCATGGCTGAGCTTCCCGTCTCGCTCGACGTGCGGCGCGACCGGCTGGAGCGCGCGATCGCGATGGTCTCGGAGAATGCCGCGCGCCTCTGCGACGCGCTGAGCGAGGATTTCGGCCATCGCAGCCGCGATCAATCGATGATCACCGACATCGCCGCGTCGGTCTCGCCGCTCCGCCACGCGCTCAAGCATGTCCGCGGCTGGATGAAGCCGGAGCGCAAGCCCACGCTGTTTCCGCTCGGGCTGCTCGGCGGGCGCGCGTGGATCGAATACCACCCCAAGGGCGTGGTCGGCATCATCGCGCCGTGGAATTTCCCCGTGCAGCTGGTGATGAGCCCGCTTGCCGGAGTGCTCGCCGCGGGCAATCGCGCGATGGTCAAGACCAGCGAGTTCACGCCGGCGGTCGCCGCCCTGTTCGAGGAGCTGGCCTGCCGCTATTTCGAGCCCGAGGAACTGGTCTTTGTCAGCGGCGGCGCGGACGTCGGCCACGCGTTCGCGAGCCTGCCCTTCGATCACCTGCTCTTCACCGGCGCCACCGGCATCGGCCGCCACATCCTCCACGCCGCCGCCGACAATCTCACGCCCGTCACGCTCGAGCTCGGCGGCAAGTCGCCGGTGATCGTGGGGCGCCCGGCCGATATCGCGCGCGCCACCGAGCGCGTCGCGATGGGCAAGATGCTCAACGCGGGGCAGATCTGCCTCGCTCCCGATTACATGCTGGTGCCAGAGGAGAAGGAAGCGGAGATCGTCGCCGGGCTGCGCGACGCGGCCGCGCGCATGTATCCCGCGCCGCTGACCAACCCGGACTACACGGCGATCATCAACGACCGGCACTACCGGCGCCTCACCGAATGGATCGACGACGCGCGCGCCAAGGGCGCCGAGGTGATCGCGGTCGAGGGGGCGGGCGAGCCCTCGAACGCGCGCAAGCTGCCGCTTCACATCGTCCGCAACCCCACCGACGACATGCTGGTGATGCAGGAGGAGATTTTCGGCCCGGTGCTGCCGGTGCGCAGCTACGCGCAAATCGACGACGCGATTGCGCAAGTGAACCGCCGCGATCGCCCGCTCGCGCTCTATTATTTCGGCAACGACGCCGCCGAGCGCCGCCACGTGCTCGATCGCACGATCTCGGGCGGCGTGACGCTGAACGACGTGATCTTTCACATCAGCCAGGAGGATCTGCCCTTTGGCGGGATCGGCCCGTCGGGGATGGGCGCCTATCATGGCGAGGCGGGCTTCCGCACTTTCAGCCATGCGCGGTCGGTCTATAGCCAGACGCGGATCGACGTGGCGGGATTGGCAGGGCTCAAGCCACCTTATGGCAAGAAGACTCGCGCTTCGGTCGCGCGCCAGATCAAATGATTGAGGCGATCCTCTCGCGTTTCGGCAGTCCGCATGAACCTGTCCACTGGATGGTTATGCTCGTACTGCTCGCGTTGTTGATTGCCTACGGCTTGTTGGAGTTTGCTCTGGGGCTTAGCCTGCGCAAGCTTTGGCGGTTGCTCAAGCGGCCCGACGGAAAATAAAAAAAGGGCCGCCCCCGAAGGGACGACCCATGAAAGTCTTAGGAGAGGATGCCTGAAAGGCCCCATCTTTGTGCAACGCAGCGAGTTATGTTGCAAGTGCGAAGTGATACCGGTATCATTGCAGAAAATGCAATCGTACAACGTTGTCACTTGCGCCGTGCAAAAGCGCAGGCGAGGATAAACCGATGTCCGCACTGACGCTCGACGATTTCCTGCCCTACCGGCTCTCGATCGCCTCGAACGCGGTCTCGGACGCGGTGGCGAGCGCCTATCGCTCGCTGTTCGGGCTCAAGATCCCCGAATGGCGGCTGGTCGCAGTGCTCGCCGAGGGCGGGCCGATGAGCCAGCAGGCGTTATGCGGACGCACCCGAATGGACAAGGTGACGGTGAGCCGCGCCGCGATCGCGCTCGTCGAGCGCGGGCTGATCGTGCGCGAGACCAACCCGGGCGACCAGCGATCGCATCTGCTGACGCTCTCGCACGGCGGCTGGGCGCTGTACGAGGAGATCGCGCCCAAGGCGCTCGAGCTCGAACGCCGCGTCTTCGCCGAATTCAGCATGGAGGAACGCCGCCAGCTCCGCGCGATGCTCGACCGGATCGAAGCCGCGGTCGAGGCGCTGGAGCAAGGCTGATCCGCATGAGTTCGTTGGAGATTCTCCCGATCGCGGACCCAAAGCCGCGCTGCATCGTTACGCTTGCGTGAGGGCCGGGCTGGAGACGCGGCTCCGGATGGGAGCGAGCGTTGCGTAAAGGGGTGAAGGCGGTCGGACTGGCGGCGCTGGCGGGAACGGCGTTCCTGCCCGGCGTGGCGTGCGCGCAGATCGGCACGCCGAGCCCGGGCCAGGGCGCGCCGCCGCAGAGCGCGCCGGCGCCCACACCCACACCCACATCCACACCCACACCCACAC
>JAEWCK010000363.1 GCA_023390675.1 Pseudomonadota bacterium | reverse complement strand
GGTGATGGCGGCGCTGCCGCATCGCTATCCGATGCTGCTGGTCGACCGGGTGGAAGAGCTCGTGGTCGACCAGCGCATCGTCGCGATCAAGGCGGTGAGCATGAACGAGGAGTTCTTCCAGGGGCATTTCCCGGGAAGGCCGATCATGCCGGGCGTGCTCCAGGTCGAGGCGCTCGCGCAGGCCGCGGGCGTGCTCGCGGTCGAGAGCCTCGGGCTCGCGGGCTCGGGCAAGCTCGTATATATCATGTGGATCGACGGCGTGAAGTTCCGCAAGCCCGTCGAGCCCGGCGTGCTGCTGCGGCTCGAGGTCGAATTCGTCCAGAAGCGCTCGCGCGTATGCAAGTTCGCCGGCAAGGCGATGCTGGATGGCGAAGTCGCCACCGAGTGCGAATTCACGGCCATGATCGCGGACCCGCCCGCGGCCTGACCGCAGGCAAGGTTGCACTATCGCACGGCCTCTGTTAGGGGCCGCGCCTCTCGCTGCCGGTCGGAAACCGGCGGCAATCCCAAGGAATTCGACGTGAAGAAAGACACTCACCCCGATTACCACATGATCAAGGTGCAGATGACCGACGGCACCGTGTACGAGACTCGCTCCACTTGGGGCAAGGAAGGCGACACGATGCAGCTCGAGATCGATCCGCTGGCGCATCCGGCCTGGACCGGCGGCCGCGGGCAACTGCTCGATCAGGGTGGTCAGGTCGCGCGCTTCAACAAGCGTTTCGGCGGCCTCTCGCTCGGCAAGAAGTGACTCCTAGGGTCACCCCGGCACAGGCCGGGGTCCGGCACAAGGACTCCGGCGTGTTTGCGCCGTCGTTAACGCGCCGTTAGCCACGCAGGCCTAGCTTGTCGTCATGGCAAGTCTGGCAAAGTCCTTCGCAGCGGAATTCGAACCGGCCGAAAGCCTCGGCCGGCGCCGCTCGATGCGTGCGCCCGTCTCGCTCGACGCGCGGATCGGCCGCGGCGGGCTCGACCGCGCATTGTGCAAGGTGACCGACCTCTCGCTTCACGGCGCCCGCCTCCAGACTTATTCGGAGCTGCGCGCCAATGCGATGATCTGGCTCGCGCTTCCGAAGGTCGGCCACATCGCCGCGCGAGTCGTGTGGGCGAGCGATTTCGAGGCCGGACTCGAGTTCCAGGACGCGCTCAGTGTCGAAGCTTTCGATACTCTAACGGCGGAGTGAGCCGCCGCTGCGCCGGGCGGAAGCCTTCGCAATTGCGCAACCCGTTGAAACAGGTCATTCTTCCCGCAATCACTGATTGGGGAAGCGGTGATGTTCAGAACGATAATAGTTGGAGCGGTCGCCTGTTGTCTGTCCTTGTCGGCGCATGCTGGCGAGCGCGATCATAAGCCGTTGTCTGTCGATGCAGCCGCCTTGCTGGCGAAAGACCAGCAACCGGCCGTACCCGCGCCGCCTCCTTTCGTCGCGATGGATCTGCGCGAGCATGCTGCCGTCGTCACGACCGTCGAGATCGGGCCGCAGCCGGTCGCCTCGCGCTTCGCGCTCGCGCAGCTGCACGCCCAACGCGCTTGGCGCGTCACCGACGCGCTGCCGCAGATCACCGCGGAACGCGGGGGCAGTTGGGCCGTGCGCGACAGCTTCGCCGCCGAACGGAAGCCGCGTGCCTATCGCCCCAGCGTGATGACCACGATGCTGTTCCTCAAGCTCGACGGCAACGACGAGAGCCCGAGCTTCGGCGTGCGCGGCGGCGGAGTCTCCGGCGCGCTCTGGGCGGTGATGCCGCACGACGAGTAAACGGGCTCGAATTCATAATGGCGGAGAGGGTGGGATTCGAACCCACGGTGCGCTTGCACGCACGGCGGTTTTCAAGACCGCTGCCTTAAACCACTCGGCCACCTCTCCGCGTCGGGCCTCAGCTATCGCGAGACGCGGCGATCCGCCAGAAAATGTTGGTGAACTCCGCCCAAAGGGGATTCACGTGCCGTTCGGCCTGTGGCACAAAATGCCCATGCGGGGTTGGCGTAGCGTATTCGGAAATGTCTCGGCTCTGGCGGCTGCGATCGTGCTGGCGTCTCCCGCGGGCTCGCCCGCGATCGCGCAGGACGAGACGGGATTCCAGGCCTATCTCGGCACGCTTTCGCGCCAGGCAGCTGCGGCGGGGGTGAGCCGCCGCACGATCGACGCGGTGATTCCCGGCCTCACCTACAATCCCCGCGTCGTCGAGCTCGACCGGCAGCAGCCCGAGAGCAATCCCAACGCGCCGATCCCGGCGTTCGAGCCCTATCGCCGCGCGCATGTCGACGCCGCGCGGATCTCGCAGGGCAGGGCGGCCTATCAGCGCCAGCGCTGGCGGCTCGAGAAGATCGAGCAGCAGACCGGCGTGCCCGAATCGATCATGGTCGCGATCTGGGGACATGAGACTAATTACGGCCGCGTGATGGGCAATTTCGACTTGCCGCGCGCGCTCGCCAGCCTTGCCTATGAGGGCCGGCGCCGCCAGCTGTTCTCGGACGAATTCGTCGCGACGCTCAAGATGATCGATCGCGGGGTGCCGCGCGAGAAGCTGGTGGGAAGCTGGGCGGGGGCGTTCGGCGGGCCGCAATTCCTGCCGAGCGTCTATTTGCGCCTCGCGCGCGACGGCGATGGCGACGGGCTCGCCGATATCTGGTCGAGCGAGGCCGATACGCTCGCTTCGATCGCCAATTACTTCGTCAATGCCGGCTGGCGCGCGGGGCAACCCTGGGGCTTTGCCGTGAGCGTGCCCGCCAATCTCGATCGTGCGGCGCTCAAGAACCGCACGACCTCGCCGCGCTGTCCGCGCGTGCACGAGCGCCACAGCCGCTGGAAGACGATGGCCGAATGGCGCGCCTTGGGGATAGTGCCCACGACGCGCGCCTGGCCCGCCGACAATGTGCAGGCGACGCTGCTCGAGCCCGACGGGCCGGGCAAGACCGCCTATCTGCTTACCGGCAATTATCGCGTGATCCTCGACTATAATTGCTCGAATTTTTACGCTTTGTCGGTAGGCCTGCTCGCCGATGCGGTCGAACATTAGCCTTTTTGCGGTCCTTCTCCTCCTGTCGGCGTGCGGCGGGCGGGCGAATTACGATTATGCGCCCGAGCTTGCCGCGGCTCCGCCGCAGGGCAGCGTCGGCGCGCAATCCTGGGGCCAGCCTGGCCAACGCGCGCCTGCTTCTGCGCCCCAAGCCGTACAGCCCCAGCAGAGCTGGGCGCCGCCGCAGGACCAGTCGAGCGAGACCTGGCGAGCGGCCGACGGCACGCTGCGCACGCGCTCGGGCCCGGTCCGGCAGCAGCCCCAGCCCCAGCAGCAGCCCGGCTATGACAGCAGCGCGCCGGGGGCCACCTACGCGCAGCCGGGCGCGAGCTATGCGTTGCCGCGGCCTGCCGAGACGATCCCCGCGCAAAATTACGCACCGCCGCCTTCGCAGGACGATCCCGCGGCGGGGGCTACCGGGCCGCGCGGCTCCTCGGCCGATATCCGCTACGACGAAGTCGGCTACGCCGGCGTCCGCCCTGTCGCGGGGGGCGCGATGGACGGCGCAGTGGTGGCGGTGCATCGGTCGCTACCGCCGGGCAGCTTCGTCGAAGTGACGTCGCTCGATACCGGCAAGACGATCCTCGCGATGGTCACCGGTTCGATGGGGCCGGGCGCCGATCACCCGATCGACTTGTCCGCCGGCTCCGCGCGGCTGCTCGGCTATTCGGGTGCGGGGACGATCCCCGTCCGCATCCGCATCGCGACCGCGACCGGCCCGGATCAGGCCGCACTCCGCTCGGGCCGCCCAGCGGGCGAGCGGCCGGACACGCCGCCGGTGCTGCTCACGGCGCTACGCAAGCATCTGCCGGGCGCTCCGGGCGGCGCGATCGCCGCGCCGCAGCCGAGCTATTCCACCCCGGTTCGCAGCGCGCCTTCGCGGCCCGCGCCGGTGCGTACCGCACCCGGTGGACGATATTTCGTGCAGATCGCCGCACTTTCTAGCGCGGCGCGTGCGCAATCGCTTGCCCAAAGCATGGGCGGCTTCGTAAAGCCGGGTGGCGGGCTCTATCGCGTCCAGCTCGGTCCTTTCGCCACTTCGGCGCAGGCCCAGGCGGCACGGCAGCGCGCCGCGGGCGCGGGCTATGGAGACGCACGCGTCCTAGCCAACTGAAAGGCCGGACGGACCACATGAAGAAGCTGCTTGCCGCATCGATCCTGGCACTCGCTGCCGCCACCACTTCGACTGCCGCAGGCCCGCCCTTCGATACGCCCGCGCCGATCGCGTACATGGAGGACCTGTCTTCGGGCGCGGTGCTCTACGCCAAGGATGCCGATCGCCGCATGCCCCCGGCATCGATGGCGAAGATGATGACGGTCTATGTCGCGTTCGACCTGATCAAGAAGGGCGAACTCAAGCTCGACCAGAAGATCGAGGTCCGCCCCGAGACGTGGAAGAAATGGCATTCGCAGGGATCCACCATGTTCCTCGCGGTGGGCGAGCATCCCACGGTCTCCGACCTGCTGAAGGGCATCGTCACGCTTTCGGGCAACGACGCCTGCGTCGTGCTCGCCGAGGGCGTCGCGGGCACCGAGGAGGCGTTCACCGAGCTGATGAACCAGCGCGCGAAGAAGCTCGGCCTCACCAACAGCCATTTCGGCACGTCGAACGGCTGGCCCGACGAGGGGCGCACCTATGTGACCGCGCGGGACCTCGCGCACCTCGCCGCCGCGACGATCAAGGACTTCCCCGACCTCTACAAGCAGTTCTATTCGCTGAAGAGCTTCACTTGGGGCAAGACGCTGGGCGCCGGCGCGGCGATCAGCCAGGACAATCGCGACCCGCTGCTCGGCCGCGTCGCCGGCGCCGACGGGCTCAAGACCGGGCATACCGAGGAGGCCGGCTACGGCTTTACCGGCTCCGCCGAGCAGAACGGGCGGCGGCTCGTGATGGTCGTCGCCGGGCTCGACACCTATGGCGGCCGTGCCGAGGAATCGGTGCGCTTCATGAACTGGGGCTTCCTCGCCTGGAAGGCCAAGCCGATCGTCAAGCAGGGACGCAAGGTGGGCGATGTCGAGGTGCAGGGCGCTTCGACGGGCAGCGTCGGCGTGGTCGCGCCCCGCGATCTCAATGCGACGATCCCGGCGGGCACCGCGCCCGAGATGCAGGGGCGAATCGTCTATAACGGGCCGGTCGAGGCGGGCTTCAAAGCGGGCGACCACATCGCCGATCTGGTGATCGATTCGCCCGGCCTGCCGTCGCAGACGCTGCCGCTCGTCGCCGAGA
>JAEWCK010000031.1 GCA_023390675.1 Pseudomonadota bacterium | reverse complement strand
GTCTCGGCGGCCTCGTCTGCCGCCGCGCGACCGCGGCACAAGGCGGTGGCTTCGTTGGCGAGGATCTTCTTGGCCTCGATGATTCCGGCGCCTACGAGCTTCTCCAAGCGGGCGATCTCGTCGAGCGGGACGTCGGTGAACAGGCGGAGGAATTTGCCGACATCGCGGTCGTCTGTGTTGCGCCAGAACTGCCAGTAATCGAAGTGCGAGAGCTGATCGGGGTTGAGCCACACCGCGCCCGACATGGTCTTGCCCATCTTGCCGCCATCGGCGGTGGTGATCAGCGGCGTCGTGACGCCATAGACCTCCGTCCCGTCGACGCGGCGCGACAGCTCGATGCCGTTGACGATGTTGCCCCACTGATCCGACCCGCCGAGCTGGACGCGGCAGCCGAAGCGGCGCGAGAGCTCGAGGAAGTCATAGGCCTGGAGGATCATGTAGTTGAATTCGAGGAAGCTCAGCGATTGCTCGCGATCGAGCCGGAGCTTGACCGAGTCGAAGCTCAGCATCCGGTTGACCGAGAAATGCTGGCCATAGTCCCGCAGGAACGGGAGATATTCGAGCGCGTCGAGCCAATCGGCGTTGTCGACCATCACTGCGTCGGTGGGGCCGTCGCCGAAGGTCAGGAAGGGCTCGAACACCGTCTTGATCGAGGCGATGTTCGCCTTGATCGTGTCCTCGGTCATCAGCTTGCGCGCCTCATCCTTGAACGAGGGATCGCCGACCTTGCCGGTGCCGCCGCCCATCAGCACGATCGGCTTGTGCCCGGTCTGCTGGAGCCGGCGGAGCAGCATGATCTGGACGAGGCTGCCGACATGGAGCGAGGGCGCGGTGGGGTCGAAGCCGATATAGGCTGGCACGATCTGCTTCGAGGCGAGCGCATCGAGGCCCTCGGCGTCGGTCACCTGGTGGATATAGCCGCGCTCGGAGAGCAGGCGGAGCAGATCGGACTTGTATTCGGTCATGGTGCGGCGCGCATAGCCGAGGGCGCGGCGCGCGTCATCCCCGGGGCGCGGAAACGGAGCTTGCCTGCTAGCGATCCGCCGTCATTTCGCTTACGTTGCAAGCAAATAGATAGGGAGATGGACAATGTTGCTCGGGCGCGACGAGACCTTCCTGGTCAACGATGTGACCACCGGGGCGCAGTCCACTTCCGAAACGGCGGCGCTGCCCGGCGGCGGGTTCGTCAGCGTCTGGGGAAGCGATGGGACCACGCGCGCGCGAATCTTCGACGGCAACGGCGTTCCGACCGGCGCCGCGTTCGAAGTTACCGGGGCCAGCTCCGATTTCGACGTGACCACGCTCGGTGACGGCACCATCGTGATCGTCTGGCGCGCGGGCTCCGCCGTCGACATGGCGCAGTTCACGTCGACGGGCACCCAGATCGGCAGCACGACGGAAGTCGTCAGCTCTGCCGGAAAGTCATTGTCCCAGCCTGCGATCACGACACTGGCGAACGGCCAGTTCGCAGTGAGCTGGACCGAAAGGGCCTCGCCCGCGGACGCCGACGGCGCCGAGATCTACGGTCGCGTCTTCAACGCTTCGGGCACCCCCGCTACGGCGCCGGTCTTTTTCAACTTCAATTCGGGCGGCGACCAGATCAGCTCGGACATCGCGGCGCTCAGCGGAGGCGGTTTCGTCGCCACCTGGCTATCGGGACAATCGGTGCGCGCCGCGGTCTTCGATTCGGCCGGAACACCGTCGTCAACGAATTCACCGTCGTCACCAATCCGGGACCTGCGGCCAGCGTGACCGGCCTCCCCAATGGCGGCTTCGTCGTGGCGACGCAGAGGACCCTGTCCTCCTATTCCTACGACCTGCATTATTACAACGCGGCCGGCGTCCCGACGGCAACAGTCGCGCTGGCGACCGTCGCCGATGGCGATTTGCCCGACATCGCGGTTTTGCCCTCGGGCGAGCTGCTGGTCACCTATCGCGCCTATACGCAGGGCGGCGCGCAATGGGACATCTACGGGCAATTGTTCGGCGTCGACGGCACGCGGATCGGCTCCGCGTTCGTGATCAATGCGGGAGCGGACGGCTTCCAGACGCAGCCGAACGTGTCCGTGCTCACCAGCGGCGAAGTCGTCGTGACCTCGACCGACGTGCACGCGCCCGGGGACTCGTCCGGCACCGGCATCACCGGGCAGATCCTCAAGCTCGACAACAGCATCTCCAGTCTCGCCCTGTCGAACACGCTCGTCGCCGAGAATTTGCCGGAGAATCTGACCGTCGGCGTGCTCGGCGTCTCGGCAGCGCTCAATGCGTCGGTGACCTATCAGATCGTCGACGATCCCCGCGGCGCCTTCGCGATCTCGGGTAACCGGCTGATCGTGCGCGACAATGCCGGGCTGGATTACGAAGCGGGCGCGACGGCTTCGGTCACCGTCCGCGCGACCAACGATGCCGGAAATTCCACCGAGCAGACGTTCAACATCCAGATCGCCAATATGGCAGAGGATCAGCTCTTCACCGGGAGCGCGGCAGGAAAGCTCGGCGGCAACACGATCGGCGGGATGGAGGCGATCGGATCGGATCGCGTACTGGTCATCCTCGATTCCGGGCTTGGTCTTGCCGGACAGATTACCGACTCGGCCGGCAACCTGATCGGGAGCCAGTTCACCATCAGCAATCCGAATGCCCCCAACGACCTGTACAGCTCCTTCGATCTGCTCCCGAACGGCAATTTCGTCCTCACCTGGTTCGACGGGGGCCTGAGAGGGCGGGTCTTCGACGCTTCCGGCACGCCGGTCGGCGCCCAATTCCTGGCGAACACCACGGGCTCGGTCGGCCTGAGCGATTCGGTGGTGACGACCGGCAATGGCGGGTTCGCGATCATCTACGATACTGTTTCGGGCAGCGCCAGGGAGGTGGCCGGACAATTATTCGACGCGACCGGCCAGAAGGTGGGCGGCGAGTTCCTGGTCAACACGTCGACCAGCTTCGATCAGGGGAGCTCACAGGCGATCGGGCTCGGCAACGGCTCGTTCGTCGTGGTGTGGAACGACCAGAGCAACAAGGACACCCAGAGCCGGCTTACCGACGTTCGCGCCCAAGTGTTCGGATCGGACGGCCAGAAGATCGGCGGCGAGATTCTCGTCAACACGGCGACGATGGCCGATCAGCTGTTCGACACGGTAACGAAAACCGGCAACGGCTTCGTCGTCACCTGGCTCGACCGCAGCACCGCGCCGGCGAACGCGAAGGCGCAGTTCTTCGACAGCACCGGCGCGAAGATCGGCGGGGAAGTCAGCGTTGCCGCGATTCCGAGCAATACCGTTCCGCAAGCCACGATCGAATTGCCGAATGGCCATGTGGTGCTCAGCTGGACAGTCGATTCCCAGCGGTTCGGGCAGGAATATACGGCCGACGGAGTGGTGGTCGGATCGGTCATTCCGCTGCCCGAAGGCGAAATCGTGCGCCTCGCCAATGGCAGCTTCATCGGCATCAACTCGCTGGCGTCGGGCGTCAGCACGGTCGAAATCCTCGACCACGGCCTGAATCGCGACACGCTGCCCTTCTCGGTCTCCGACGCGATCGGCCAACTCGGCACCACGCTGCCGGACATCCTCGCGGTCGGCAACGGCTTCGTCGTGCGCTATGCCGACAACGGCGGCAGCGGGGCCACCAACGGGCTGCGCTATTTCACGCCGGCCGGCGCGGCGCTGACCGGCTCGGGCGGGGACGACGTGCTGATCGGCGGCGACGGACCCGATCAGCTCGTCGGCCTTGCAGGCAACGACCGGCTCGACGGCAGGGGCGGCGCCGACCAGACCGATGGCGGGACGGGCGACGACATGCATTATGTCGACAATGCCGGCGACGTGGTCATCGAGCGCGTCGGCGGGGGCAACGATCGGGTGCTGACGTCGGTCAGCTACGCGCTTGCCGCCGCGGCGGAGGTCGAAATGCTGACGACCACCGACAATTTCGGCACCGCCGCCATCAACCTCACCGGCAACGCCTTCAGTCAGGCGATCTTCGGCAATGCGGGCGCGAACATCATCGATGGCGGGGGCGGCGAGGACAGCCTGGTCGGGCTCGGCAGCAACGACTGGTACTTCGTCGATTCGGCCGGCGACCTCGTCTACGAGGCGGCGGGCGGCGGCTATGACCGGGTGTTCGCGCGCGCGAGCTATCATTTGAATGCGAGCGCGCAGGTCGAGGTGCTCGCCACCTATGACGAGAGCAAGTCCGACGCGATCGACCTCACCGGCAACGAACTCGACAATGTCGTCGTCGGCAATGCCGGCAGCAACAGGCTGGAAGGGGGCGGCGGAAGCGACGACCTGATCGGGCTTGGCGGGGACGACCGCTATTATGTCGACAGCAACGACCACGTTTACGAGAGCGCCGGGGGCGGGAACGACCGCGTCTTCGCGTCGACGAGCTATACGCTGCGCGCCGGCTCCGAGGTCGAGACGCTCTCGACCACCGACAATGCGGGCCATACCGCGCTCGATCTGACCGGCAACGAGCTTTCTCAGGCGATCTACGGCAACGATGCGCCCAACGTGCTCGACGGGAAAGGCGGCGCGGACGATCTGATCGGCTTCGGCGGCAACGACATCTTCGCGTTCACCAGCGCGATAGGGCCGGGTACGGGCAATGTCGACCAGATCTATGGCTTCGTGAGCGGAGTCGATCGCGTCGCGCTCGACGATGCCGTGTTCACCGGCCTCGCCACCGGAACGCTCGCCGCCTCGGCCTTCGTGACCGGCACCGCCGCGCAGGACGCCGACGACCGCATCGTGTTCAACGCCGCCACCGGCCAGCTGTTCTTCGATGCGGACGGCTCGGGCGCGGGCGCCGCGATCCATTTCGCGACGCTCACCGGAGGCGTGACGATCACGGCTGCCGATTTCGTCGTAGTGTGAGGATGAACCTGATCGCGCATCCGGGCTTTCCGCCCGACGCGGTCAGCGCCGTCGCGTTCGATTGGGACCCGCCCGACGAGCGCCGGTCGGGCAGCCGGACCGCGCGCTTCACGGTGAGCGGGATCGCGCGGCTGGTGATTCCCCCGGCGCGCGCACCACAGCGCGCCGACGATTTGTGGAAGACGACTTGCTTCGAGCTGTTCTTCCGCCAGTCTGGCGGGGCTTATTTCGAGCTCAATTTCTCGCCTTCGGGCGAATGGGCGGCCTATGCGTTCGATTCGTACCGGGCAGGGATGCGCGACCAGGCGATGGCGGCGCCAAAGGTAACGTGCGAGACCGCCGGCGACCGGCTGGTGCTGCGCGTGGCGCTCGATACGTCGTCCCTTCCGGCGGCAGGCGAATGCAATGTCAGTGCCGTGATCGAGGAGCTTGGCGGCCGCAAATCCTATTGGGCGATCGCGCACCCGCCCGGGAAGCCCGATTTCCACGATCCGGCTTGCTTCGTTCCCGAACTCCCGGCACCTCCGGCGCCATGAAATTCGGCATCGACCGGCTGCTCGCCGACCCTGAGCTCCGCAAGCCCCTCGAAGGCAAGCGCGTCGCGCTGCTCGCGCATCCCGCCTCGGTTACCGCCGATCTCACGCATTCGCTCGATGCGCTGGTCGCGAGCGGGCTCAACGTCTCGGCGGTGTTCGGGCCGCAGCATGGCGTGCGCGGCGACCTGCAGGACAATATGATGGAGTCGCCCGACTTCACCGATCCTGTGTACGGCGTGCCGGTGTTCAGCCTGTACGGCGAAGTGCGGCGGCCGACGGGGCAGTCGATGCACACGTTCGACGTGCTGCTGGTCGATCTGCAGGACGTGGGGTGCCGAATCTACACCTTCGTGACGACCTTGCTCTATGTGCTCGAGGCGGCGTCGCAGCACGGCAAGAGCGTCTGGGTGCTCGACCGGCCCAATCCGGCGGGACGGCCGGTGGAAGGGCTGACCTTGCTGCCGGGGTGGGAGAGCTTTGTCGGCGCGGGGCCGATGCCGATGCGGCACGGGATGACGCTCGGCGAGATGGGGCATTGGTTCATCGCGCGGTTCAAGCTCGACCTGGATTACCGCGTGATCGCGATGGAGGGGTGGGAGCCCGACGCCGCGCCGGGCTATGGCTGGCCGCCCGAGCGGGTGTGGATCAACCCGAGCCCCAATGCCGCGAACGTCAACATGGCGCGCGCTTATGCAGGCACGGTGATGCTCGAGGGGACCAATCTCTCCGAAGGGCGCGGGACGACGCGGCCGCTCGAATTGTTCGGCGCGCCGGACGTGGACGCCAGGGAAGTGATCGCGGGGATGCGGCGGATCGCCCCCGAGTGGCTCCGGGGCTGCACGCTGAGGGACATGTGGTTTCAGCCGACCTTCCACAAGCATGTCGGCCAGCTCTGCTCGGGGGTGTTCATCCATGCCGAGGGGGCGGGATACGATCACGCGGCGTTCCGCCCGTGGCGGCTCCAGGCGCTGGGGTTCAAGACGATCCGGGCGCTGCATCCGGATTATGATCTGTGGCGCGATTTCCCCTACGAATATGTCTTCGACAAGCTCGCGATCGATGTGATCAACGGCGGACCGGGGCTGCGGGAGTGGGTGGACGATGCGGGGGCGGAAGCGGGGGATCTCGACGCGCTGACGCTGCCGGACGAGAAGGCCTGGGAAGAGGCGCGGGCGCCGCACCTTCTCTACTGAGCTCCCGCGCGATTTGATTGTCGCGCCCAATCCCACTAACCACCCCAACATGCTGGCGGGGCTGATATTTGCCATCGAGGAGGCGAGCGACCGGCCGGGGACGCTCGTCGCGACGCTGCCGTTCGGCGGTATGACCTTGCTCGAATACCAGATCCGGTTGCTCGCCGGCGCAGGCGCGGGGCAGGTGCTGATCGCGGTCGGCAAGATGACGCCGGCCTTGCTCGCCGCGGTCAATCGGGCGGCGAAACGGCATGCGCGCGTGGAGATCGTGCGTTCGGCCGAGGAAGCGGCGGAGAAGATGGAGCATGGCGCGCGCGTCCTCGTGCTCGCCGACGGGCTGGTGACCACCGATCCGGTGATGGACAAGATGGCGGGCGAGGGCGCCGAGGCGCTGCTCGTCACCGACGATGCCAACAGCCCCGCCGCGATCGAGCGGCTCGACATGCGCGACAGCTGGGCGGGGATCGCGCGGATCACGGTCGGCCAGCTTGCACAGATCGCGCAGATGCCCGAGGATTACGACTTCCAGTCGGCGCTGCTGCGCGTCGCTGCGCAATCGGGCGCCGAGCATGTGCCGCTCACGGCGGGCTGGCTGAAGGGCGGGCACGCGACCGAGCGCAGCGCCGAGGGACTCGCGGCGCGCAACACCGGCGTGCTCGCGGCGCTGACCGAACGCCGCACCGAATGGGCCGATCGCTGGGTATTCACCCGCGCGGCGCGGATCGCGCTGCCCGAGCTGGTGGGGCGCAACGTGCCCGGCTGGGGGCTGACGATCGCGGGCGGGGTGGTCGCGCTGCTCTCGCTGATGGCGGTGGGAATGGGCTGGGAAGGGATCGGCCTCGCCGGATCGCTGCTGGCCACCGCGACGCTCGCCGCGGGATCGGCGATGTCGACGCTGCGGGGCGAGGAGGCGCGGGCAAACGCGCTCGAATGGGCGATCTTCGTGCTGTTCGGCGCAGTGACCCTGCTCTCGGGCTGGGTGCAGCAGGCCAAGCTCCACAGCGGATCGCCGATGATTCTCGCCATGGTGGCGGTCGCCACGCAATTGCTCGTCGAGCGCGCGCCGTCGCGGCCGCGGCGCTGGTGGGCGAGCCCTTCGGCGCAGCTCATTCTGCTGGCGCCGTTCGCGCTCACCGGATTCACGCTCTGGGGGCTCGGCGCGGTTGCGATCTATGCATTCGCCACGCTCGCCGCGGCCGTTGAGGGAACGCGCGAGAAACCTTAGTGTCGTCTTAAGGACAATCCCGCTAGCGTGGGGACGATGTCGGACAACCCCGTCGACATGCGCGATGGCCAAGCCGTCGGCGCCCAGCAGCTGCTCGCGCGCGCGGCGGCCGCGGAGCTGCGCGCCTATCGGGGGCTGATGGTGGCGGTCGAGGATTTCTTCCTGCCCGAAGACTCGCGGCTCGACGAGCACATGCGCGCGGGGCTCTCCTCGCTGCTGAGCGACCTCGTCGCGACGGTCGAAGGCGAGATTCGCGAGCATGCGGTGCGGATGCTGACCGCGCGCGGCGAATCGGCGCTGGTCGAAGCGCTCTCCGAATCGGACGAATCGGTGTTCAGCCGCTTGTGGCAATCGGGGCTGCTGCGCGACACCGAGCTGATGGCAGAGCTGACCGCCCGCGTGCGCCAGGAGCTGGTGGGGAGCGCGCTGCCGATGAGCGCGCCCGACGATCCCGAGCGGCCGAGTCTCATCAATCGCTTCGTCCAGCATCCCGACCGCGTCGTCGCGGCAGGCGCGATGGCGGTGCTGATCGCCGAGAGCCGCAGGCGCGGCAATCCCGAAACGGGACAGTTCCAGACCGAGCTTCCCGCCGAGCTCCACCACCGGCTGGTCTGGTGGGTGGCGGCGGCGCTGCGCGAGCGGGTGGACGGAACCATCGAGGCGCTCGACCGCGCGCTCTCGGAAGCCGCGCAGCGCAGCTTGGCCGCCTATGACGAAGGCGACCGGCTCGAGGCGGCGGCGATGCGCTTCGCCGCTGCGATCGACGCGCAGCCCGCCGAATTGCCGCAATTGCTCGTCGAGGCGCTGGGCGACCGGCGCATCGTGCTGTTCATCGCCTTGCTGGGGCATGCGCTGGGGGTGAGCTACGTGCTCGCGCGCGACGTCGCGCTCGATCTCGCGGCCGACCGGCTGTGGCTGGCGCTGCGCGCGCTCGACATCTCGCGCGAGGGAGTCGCGCAGATCGGCTATGCGCTGAGCGAGGCCGATCCGCGGCGCGATCTGGAGAGCTTCGCCGACACGCTGGATGCGATCGCATCGATTCCCGCAGCCGAGGCGCGCGAGGCGCTGGCGCCGCTCAAGCTTCACCCCGATTATCGCGCCGCGGTGATCGCGCTCGAACGCGCGGGGGCACGGGCATGAACGTCATCGACCCCAATTTGCCGCTGGCGATCGGACGCGTCGACTCGAACGGGCGCCTGATCGAGGCCGAATCGCGGCTGCTCGAACTGAATGCGCGCGCGGGCGGGGCGCTCGGTCAGCCGCTCGCGGTGCCGCAGGTGGCGACGCTGGCGCGGCTGGCGCAGCGGCTGGGGATCGCGATCTCGCGCAACGTGATCGCCGCGGACGGCGAGGACGATCTGGAGCTTTGGGTGCGCGCCGAGCCCGATTCGGGTGGGGTGCGCCTCGAAGTAAGCGGCTGGCGGCCGCGGCCGGGCTGGCGCGCGCCGGCGAGCGAGCCCGAGCGCGACGGCGACTTCTTCCGCTCGGCTGCCGACTGGCTTTGGGAGACCGACGCGTCGCTGCGAATCACCTTCCTTTCGATCGAGGCGGGCGCGCGCTACGGCTTCGAATCCTCGGCGATGCTCGGGCAGCCGCTGACCCGCCTGTTCAGGCTCGAGCAGGACGCGGCGGGCAATCTGCCGATCCTCGGCGCGGTGGCCGTGCAGGGGCAATTCGACGGGCAGAAGGCCGAGATCCGCGGCACGGGTCGGATGGTGCGGCTGGCGGCGACGCCGCGCACCGATCCGGGCGGGCGCTTCGCCGGGTTCGTCGGCGCGGCGCACATGCTCGACACGAGCCCGCCGCCGGTGAAGGTCGATGCGCCGATGCCGCCCGCTGCGGCGCCGTTCGGCGGCTTCCCCGATTCGTTCAGTCAGCGGCTCGACCGCGCGCTGCGCGGACCGCTCGGCAAGATCATTGCCAACGCCGATTCGATCAGCGCGCAGACCGAAGGGCCGATCAAGCCCGATTACGCGGAATATGCCGGCGACATCGCCAATGCCGGACGGCATCTGCTCGGGCTGGTCGACGACCTCGTCGACCTGCAAGCGATCGAGCGTGAGGATTTCACCACCGCCGCCGAACGGATCGACCTCGCCGATGTCGCGCGGCGCGCGGCGGGGCTGCTCGCGGTGCGCGCGGCGCAGGCGGAAGTGCGGATCGACAAGCCGGCGATCGACGAGACCCTGCCCGTTACCGGCGAGTTCCGCCGCGCGCTGCAGGTGCTGGTCAATCTGATCGGCAACGCCGTGCGCTATTCGCCGCCGGGCGGGATGGTGTGGATCCGCTGCGAGCGCGACGAGGGCCGCGCGCACGTGATCGTCGCCGATCAGGGCAAGGGCATCGCGCTGGCGGACCAGAACAAGATCTTCGAGAAGTTCGGCCGCGTCGACCCGACCGAGCCGGGCGGCAGCGGGCTCGGCCTCTACATCGCGCGGCGGCTGGCGCGCGCGATGGGCGGCGACCTGACCGTCGACAGCGCGCCGGGCCAGGGCGCGCGCTTCGTCTTCACGCTGCCGCTACAGGCCTGATTGCCTCCGCAAGGGCGTGTGCTACGCTATTTTCGGGGGGAAAATGGCTGATCCGGACAAGAAAGCGGGATTCTGGGGCGGCATCGGCACCATCGCCAAGATCGTAGGCGTGCTGATTTCGGCAGCCTCACTTCTGCGCATCGTGCGCCAGCACGTGCCCTCGATGGAAGTCGGCGCTTTTCTGCGGTTCGTGCTGGAAACCTACCGCGCCACCATCTACCCGATATTCGAGACCCTGCTCGCCCCGATTTTGCGGCTGATCGGGATCGTCATCGTCGATCCCTGGCGGGACGTATTGATCCTCTACGTGCTGGTAATGATCGCCTTCATCCGGATGGGCGTCCGGCTGTTTTCCGGGGAAGTCAACAGGAGCGGGTTCAGCGGAAACCTGATCTTCTGGGGCGTGCTGGTCGTTTTCGGCCTCGCCTGGCCGATCTGGCTGGTGCTCGGTTTCGCCGGCCGGTTCTACGATGACAGGAGTCCCGAAAACTGGCGCATGTTGAAGGAATGGGGCGTCGAAGTCGGGATCGCGATCGTGGCGGTGTTGCTCGCGCTTGCGATCAATCTCGTCCAGATTTCCTGAGGCGTTAGGCGTTGGAACGCGCGGATAAAGGCAGATAAAGGGCGCCCGCCGTTTCCGGCGAGCGCCCGTCCCTGTCGCTCAAGGATTTAGCGGCGGCAGACCGTCACGCGATGGCCGTAGCGCCACGTGCGGTAGCAGTGCGGCCGGTGATAGCGGTTGTACCGGTAGTAACGGCCGCGATCCCAGCCGCGGTGATGCCCACGATAGTAGCCGCGGTCGTAGCGGCTGTCGTGGCGGTCGTAGCGATGGCCGTAGCGCTGCGCCTCGGCCGGGGTGGCGGTGGCGGCGACGGTCATCGTCGCGAGACCGGCAACGGCGACCAGCTTGGTCCAGATCCTCATCAACTCTCTCCTCTCGTTCCCCGCAGAATGGGAAGCGTAAACGCGCGAGTTGTGATGGAGGCTGAATCGAGTTGTTCGCTGAGGTTAAGGTTCGAGCTTTTTCGGATCGAGCACGATGTGGCGGATGCGGCGACGGTTCCACGTATAGGTGATGTGGACGAGCCCGTCGCGCGTCTGGATCACTGCGGGATAGGCATAGCCGTCCGGTAGCGGCTCACTTTCGAGCACCAGCACGCTACGCCAGCGCACGCCATCGTCGGACAATGCGACATTGATCGGATAGCGCGGCCCTTTGCCCGGCCGGTCCGCGGCGTGGGCGCTGTGATTGTAGACGAGGAGCTGGCGGCCGTCGGCGAGCGTGACTGCGTCGGCGCCCGAATTGGGATTGGGCAAGTCGATCGCGGCGAGCGGCGACCAGCTTTTGCCATCGTCCTTCGACCAGGTCATCGCCAGCACGCCCTGCCGCGTGCGCGCCACGGCTTCGAGGCTGCCGTCCTTGTGGAACAGGATGCTCGGCTGGATCGCGTCGATATGGAGCGGCGAGGCGACGGGCGGCGTCGCGGTCCAGCTCGCGCCTTTGTCGGCGCTACGTTCGAAATGGAGCGCCCAGACATCGCCTTCGCGCTCGGTGCTCGAGGGAGCGAGCCAGCTGCCGTCGGCGAGCGTGACGGGCTTGTTCTTGATCGGGCCGAGAATGCCGTCGGGCAGGCGGCGGGGTTTGCTCCAGCTGCGCCCGTCGTCGCTCGAGGTGGCGACCATGCCCCACCACTCGCGCGGGTTCGGCCCCACCTTGTAGAACAGCATCAGCGGGCCGTCCTTGGGCTGGAACAGCACGGGATTCCAGGTGGGGAGGCGGGTGCCATCGGGCTGGACGCCGTCGGCGACCTTGACCGGAGTCTGCCATATGTCGCCCAACTGACGCGCGAAATAGATGCAGACGTCGGGGTCGCGCTCGCGCGTGCCGCCGAACCAGGCCGCGGCGAGCGTGCCCGCCGACGTCTCGACGATCGTCGACGCGTGCGCCTGCGGATAGGGCGCGGTTTCGTAGACGAACTCGCGGACGAGCACCTGCGCGTGCGCGGCGGGCGCCAGCAGGGCAATCGCGAAGGCCGCTAGGAACGCGCGCGCGCTCAAAGGTCGCGTTCGGCCCTGCGCGCCGCCTTGCGCTCGGCGCGGGTGGGGACGAGGCGGACCCCGCCGATCAGGATCGCGCCGATCACTGCGAGCGCGATGCCGCGATACGCCCAGACGCGCTGATCGATCATGCTGCTCGTCGCGGGCCAGCGGACCACGCCGAAGCCCTGGAGCGTGAACAGCACGCCGAGCAGCACGGCGATGATCCCCGCAAGGATCAGGATGTTCTGGCGCATCGGTCTCTCCCCCCGTAGCGCCGAACCGGTCAGCGCTTGTCGACCGGAACGTAATCGCGCTGCACCGGGCCGGTGTAAAGCTGGCGCGGGCGGCCGATCTTCTGCTCGGGGTCCGAGATCATCTCGTTCCACTGCGCCACCCAGCCCACGGTGCGGGCGAGCGCGAACAGCGCCGTGAACATCGTCGTCGGGAAGCCGATCGCCGAGAGAATCACGCCCGAATAGAAATCGACGTTCGGGAAGAGCTTCTTCTCGATGAAATAATCGTCCTTGAGCGCCATTTCCTCGAGCTGGAGCGCCACTTCGAACACCGGATCGCTGACCTTGAGCGCATCGAAGACTTCGCGAACGGTCTTCTGCATGACGGTCGCGCGCGGATCGTAGTTCTTGTAGACGCGGTGGCCGAAGCCCATCAGGCGGAACGGATCGTTCTTGTCCTTGGCGCGCGCGATGAACTCGGGGATGCGCTCGGGGCGGCCGATCTCGTGGAGCATGTTGAGCGCCGCTTCGTTGGCGCCGCCATGCGCGGGACCCCACAGGCAGGCGATGCCCGCCGCGATGCACGCGAAGGGGTTCGCCCCCGAACTGCCCGCCAGACGCACGGTCGAGGTCGAGGCGTTTTGCTCGTGATCGGCGTGGAGGATGAAGATGCGGTCGAGCGCCTTCTCGACCACCGGATTGACATCGTAGGGCTCGGCGGGGACGCCGAAGGTCATCCGGAGGAAGTTGCCGGTGTAGCTGAGGTCGTTTTGCGGATAGAGGAAGGGCTGGCCGACGCTGTACTTGTACGCCATCGCCGCGATCGTCGGCATCTTGGCGATCAGGCGATGCGACGCGATCATACGCTGGTGCGGATCGGTGATGTCGGTCGAATCGTGATAGAAAGCCGAGAGCGCGCCGACGACGCCGCACATCACCGCCATCGGATGCGCGTCGCGACGGAAGCCGCGATAGAAGGTCGCGAGCTGCTCGTGCAGCATCGTGTGGCGCGTGATCGTGTGGGTAAACTTGTCGAGCTCTTCCTTCGACGGCAGCTCGCCATTCAGAAGCAGATAGCTCACTTCCATGAAGCTCGACTGCTCGGCGAGCTGGCCGATCGGATAGCCGCGGTGGAGCAGCACGCCCTCGTCGCCGTCGATATAGGTCAGCGCGGATTCGCAGCTCGCGGTGGAGGTGAAGCCGGGATCGTAGGTGAACATGCCCGTCTGGGCATAGAGCTTGCGGATGTCGAAGACGTCGGGGCCGACGCTGCCCGAGAGGATCGGGTACTCGACTTCCTTCCCCGGAACCAGCAGCTTGGCGGTGTCACCCATGTCTATCGTCCTTGTTCTTGCGACCCGTTTTTCAGGCGGGCAGGTCATCCAGGTCTACCCTAGGGGCGGGCAGCGGCATTTGATCAGCGATGCGCCCGAGGCTCTCCTCGCGTCCCAGCAGGGCCAGGACGTCGAAGATGCCCGGCGAAGTGCGCCGCCCGGTGAGCGCCGCGCGCAGAGGCGCCGCCGCCGCCCCGAGCTTGACGCCCGCATCGTCCGCGACGGTGCGTACCGCCGCTTCGAGCGCTTCCGTATCCCAGCTTTCGACCGCGTCAAGCGCGGCGTGGAGCCGGGCGAGCAGCGCCCGCGCGTCGCCCTCTAGCAGAGCCGCAGCGTCGGCGTCCAATTCGAGTGGGCGAGTGCGAAAGAGAAATCCCGCGCCATCGGCCAACTCAAGGAGATTCGCGGCGCGCGGCTTCAATGCGGCCATGCTGCGGCGCAGAAGATCGTGCTGCGCGGCGTCGAGTGCAAGCGGCAGCCGCGCGGCGACAAGATCGGCGAGTCGATCGTCGTCGGTTGCGCGGATATAATGACCGTTCAGGTTCTCCAGCTTCTTCAGGTCGAACCGACTTGGTGATTTGCCGACGCCCGCGAGATCGAACCAGAGGATCGCCTGCTCGCGGCTGATGATCTCGTCGTCGCCATGCCCCCAGCCGAGGCGGAGCAGATAGTTGGAGACGGCTTCGGGCAGCAGCCCCAGCTCGTCGCGATAGGCGTCGACGCCAAGCGCGCCGTGGCGCTTGGAGAGCTTGGCGCCGTCGCTGCCGTGGATCAGCGGGATATGCGCATATTCGGGTTCGGGCCAGCCCATCGCGCGGTAGATCGGCAGCTGGCGGAAAGCGTTGTTGAGGTGATCGTCGCCGCGGATGACGTGGGTGACGCCCATGTCGTGATCGTCGACCACCACTGCGAGCATATAGGTAGGCGTGCCGTCCGAGCGGAGCAGGACGAGATCGTCGATCTCGCTGTTCTGGACAGTGACTTCGCCCTGAACATGGTCGCGGATCGTCGTGGCGCCTTCGGCCGGCGCCTTGAGGCGGACGACATAGGGGGCGTTCGCGTCATCATTCTCGCGGTCGCGCCACGGCGAGCGGATGCGCAGCGGCTTCCTGGCGGCCTCGGCCTCGGCGCGCATCGCGGCGAGCTCGTCCTGCGTCAGATAGCAGCGATAGGCCGCGCCCTTTTCGACCATCTGGCGCGCGACCTCGGCGTGTCGCCCGGCGCGGGCGAATTGATAAGTGACGTCACCGTCCCATTGCAGGT
>JAEWCK010000319.1 GCA_023390675.1 Pseudomonadota bacterium | reverse complement strand
GGCAAGCGCCGCCACCGCCGCGTCCCACGCGGCGATTTCCGCGTCGCGGCGGCGCGTGACTCTCAGGTCGCGCGCCGTCGCCGCCGCCGGATCGACTTCGACCTCGCCGTCCCACTCGAACGTCGCATTCCCGAGGATCGTCACGCGCCCGTCGGCCTCCGCCGCCCCGCGCACCAGCCCGCCCTTGTTGAACACCGCGATCTCGCGCCCGAACGCCGCGCGCCCGGTCAGCCCGGCGGCATAGACCGACGCCGCCATCGCGCTCCCGCAGGCGTTGGTCAGCCCCACCCCGCGCTCGAAGGTCCGCACGAACAGCGCGTCACGGCGCAATTCGACGAACGACACGTTCGCGCGCGCGGGCAGCGCGGGCGGGGCGCTTTCGCACCAACGGCCCAGCGCGAAGAGCTCGTCCTCGTCCACCCGGTCGACGAAGGTCACGAGGTGCGGATTGGGCATCGCCACCGCGACGAACTCGCGGTCGCTCGGCAAGTCGCCGCGCAGCCCGATCGCCGCCGCGCCCGTCTCGGCCGGGCCCACGCTGGTCCGCACCGTCGCCACTCCCGGCGCGATCTCCGGCGCCCGCGCCACGTCGGCCGAGCTCGTCTTGAGCTTGACCCGCGCCGCATCGAGCCCCAGCGCCTCGAACCCCGCCCGCGCCACGCAGCGCAGGCCATTGAGGCACGTCTCCGCCTCGGACCCGTCCGCATTGAACATCCGCATCCCGAAGGCGTGCCCGCCGTCGCCCTCGACCAGCAGCAGGATGCCGTCGCCCCCCACCGGCCCGGCGCGATCGGCAAGCGCCCGCGCCACGCCTGCCCATGCCGCGTCGCCCGGCGCCAGCGCGCGCGCGTCGATCAGCGGGAAGTCGTTCCCCGATCCGTGGCATTTGGTGAAGCCGATCCGCATGGCCGCGCATCTACGCGGCGGAAGGGGTCGCTAGCAACCGGCCGTCATACCGAGAGCTTCGCATCGCCTTCGAGCACCCGCTGGACCAGCTTCGGCCGCGTCCCCGGCCGCCACATCGCCGCGCGGTGCGACACGCGGTAGCGCAGCGGCCCGCCGTCGGGCGTCGCAGCGCGCGCGATCGGGCGGACGATGCAGACGAACTCGGTGTCGATCGCATCCGGCCCCGCGCTCACCACCGAATAGCCGTGCCCCGCCATGTCGACGAACTCGACATGCGGCGCCACGTCGGGGTTGGTCAGCGCCCGCGCCCTGGCGATGTCGCCGCTCGCCGCATATTCGAGCGCCGCGCGCACCCCGCGCTTGAGCGTCAGGTTGATCGTGTGCTCGGGCGCTGCGCCCTCCACCTTGCGCACGTAGAGCGGCCGCAGCGGGAAATCCTTGAAGAACTCGGCCGCCTCGCCCATCCCGGGCGCCGAGACCGATCCGGTGATGAAGCTCAGGCCCACCGGATCGAACCCCGCCGGGGGCAGCCGCGGCGCGGCATAGCCCGCCCAGAAGCTGTGCCGGTCCCCCGATACGGTGACGAACCCCGACACCTTCCTGTCGCGGACAAGGTCATAGATCTCCGCCCGCTCGGCGAACGCCCCGCTCCAGTCCCCCCCGCCGAAAGTCCCGAAGTCCTTGCCCATCCACGGCGTCTTGACGAGCGCGGCGGGGATGTTCTGCGCATCGGCCCGCATGTCGAGCGTCCCGTTGGTCGCCCCCCAGATCTTCCACGTCGCGGTCGATCGCGTCAGCCGCTCCTTGAGCCACGCCTTCTGCGCGCGCCCGAGCAGCGTGAACGCCGGCTCGTCCTTGCGGAAATTGGGAATGGTCCTGTCACCGATCGCGATCGTCGCGGGCGGATTCCCGCCGGCATAGTCGCGCCCGCCGTCGACGATCTCCATCCATTCCTGGGGCAGCACCGGATATTCGCCCGAATCGAGCGCCGCCGCCTCGGGCCGGTCGGTCGGGTCCGCCATCTTGTAGCTGTGGAAGTCGGTCAGGATCAGGTCGACATGCTTGCCGTAGCGCAGCGCGCGGTACGCGGTCATGCTGCCCACCGCCACCCGGTTGTTGGCCTCGGTCCCGAAGCCGTCCGCGTCGAAGCTCTCGATCGGCGCCTTCTCCACTGCGGGCGCCCCGAACGCCTCGAGCCCGTCCCCCGAAGCCTTGCGCACCCGCGACGGGATATATTCCCACCACGCCTGGTTGGCGGCGACGCGCAGCGGCTGCGCGGGCTCGACCTTGCCGCCATATTTGATGAAGCTCTGCCACCCCTGCCACGAGAATTCGTGATTGTCGCCGATGCACACGAACGGGAAATGCGCGCGCGCGTCCTGGATGTCGGGGTCGTTGATATGCGCCTGATAGACGTGGCGGTATCCGGCCAGGTTGGTCGGCACATAGAAATTGCCGACCTTGCGCGCATCGGGGATGCGGCCGAGATCGTAGACGGTGCGCGCATAGCGGTGCGGCACTTCCTCGGGATACTCGACCACTTCGTAGATGAAGTCGCCCAGATGGAGCACGAAGCCGAGCTTGCCCTCCGCCGGCGCGCGCTCGTCCTCCCAGAGCATCCGGCGATAGGCGTTCTGCGCGCCTTCGTTGACGCTGTTGCACGAGACGAAGGCGAAGCGCACCGGCCGCGGATCGCTCGCCCGCGGCGCGGTGATCGTCCGCCCCACCCGGCTCCCCGCCCCGCTGTCGTCGCTGAAGCGATACCAATAGACGGTCGCCGGCGAGAGCCCGCCGACCAGCGCGCGGCACGTCCAGTCCGCCGCCGCCGTCACCGGCGCCTTCGCGGTGGCGACGACGCGGCGGAACTCGGCATCGAGCGCCACTTCCACCGTCAGCGCGTGGCGCTCGCCGGCCTCGAACGGCCGCCGCGTCCACAAGACCACGCTATGCTCGTCCGGATCCCCCGAAGCGACGCCGTGCGGATAGACCCCCCGATCCTCGCGCCACGCCACCCGCGACGCCGCCGCAACCGACCCCCGCGCCCAGACCGCGCTGACCCCGAGCGCCGCCGCGCCCGCCAGAAACTCCCGTCGGTCCATGTCGCGCTCCCCGTCCTGTTTTGCCGTGATAGTCTCGTAACACAGTCGTCAGGTCAAGCGGGCGGAGCCGTCCCTGATCGCCGGATCGGGCGGTTAAGGCCGGTTAGCCGCGAAATCGCCTTGCCGATCGGCTATCTGCAAGAGAAGCTTCGAGAATTGCAGGACATCACGACCATCAAGCGGGTGCCGAAAGATGCTGCCAGGTTGCGCGACACGCGCGAGGCTCTGTCTCGCCGCATCGACATTG
>JAEWCK010000029.1 GCA_023390675.1 Pseudomonadota bacterium | reverse complement strand
CCCGAGCGGCAGAAGGCGAGCACCGGGCCGCCGGCGCCGGCGAGTGCGTCCGCCATCGCCTCGACCTGCTGCGACGACATCCCGCCCATCACCGTGGGGATCTCGGCATAGCCGAGCCCGGCGGCCTCGGCCGCGGCGCGGATCGACGCGCCCGAGGGCTGGCCGGGCTCCTCGCCTTCGGGGCGGTTGTTGATCACGTACGCGAAGCCCGCCTCGGCGAGCGCCGGAATATCCTCAGGCGCGATCTGGGGGGCGACCGAGAGCGTATCGTCGATGCGGCGCAGCGTCGTCATGGGTTCACGTCCTTCGTTTCCACCACCGGGCCGTTCGCGGCCCAGCCGGCGACCAGATCGTCGGCCTGCTTCAGTTCGGCGAGCACGCGACGCACGCTGAAATCGCGACAGCCGGCGTCAAAGCGGAATTCGCTCGAGCGGCCGTCGAAGCGCGTCCAGCGGACTTCGCCATAGACCATGTCGGTGATGCGCTGGATGCAGGGAAGCGCGCGGCCGGCGCGCACCTCGGCATTGCCGAGCAAGGTGCGCAGGCGGCGAAAGCCCGAGGTGCCGGCAGCGAAGCTGCGCGTGACCAGCCGCTTCGCAGCGTGCACTTCGGGCTCGGGCGCGGTGTAGCGGCCATTGCCCGCGGCGTCGATCGTCCAGGCGGCGACGGGACGCCCCCAGCTGTGAGTCTCCATCGCGATTCCCCGCAGCCGGGGCGCGGGCACGTCCGGATATTGCTGCTGGGGAAGCGCGGCGAGCGCCAGCGCAAGAAGCCATTTCATACCGTCTCGCGGATCACCTGGAGGAAGGCGTCACCATAGGCTTCGAGCTTGCGGCTGCCTATGCCCGAGATGCGCCCGAGCGCGGCGAGGCTGTCGGGGCGCGCGGCGGCCATGTCGCGCAACACCGAATCGTGGAAGATGACATAAGGCGGCACCTGCGCCTCCTGCGCGAGCTCGCGGCGGCGGGCGCGGAGCGCCTCGAACAGCGGATCGCCGACCGGATTGGCGGCGCTGCCCTTGCCGGCGCGGCGGCGGCGCTCGCGCTTCGGGGGAAGCACCAGCTCGACCTTGACGCCTTCCTTGAGGATCGCCTTGGCCGCGGGGCCGAATTCGAGCCCGCCATGCGGATTGGCGCGGAGCGCATCGCGCAGCAGCAACGCGCGCGCGACGGGCTTGATCAGCGCGGCCTCCTCGCCCTCGACGATGCCGAAGACCGAGAGCTTCTCATGGCCGTTCATCAGGCTGCGCTCGGTCGATGCCCCGAGCAGAATGCTCTCGATATAGCCGACGCCGAACATCATGCCGGTGCGGAAGACGGCGGAGAGGAATTTCTGCGCCGGCACGGTAGCGTCGATCGCCGCCGGAGGGCTGAGGCAATTGTCGCAATTGCCGCAGGTCTCGGGCGCATCCTCGCCGAAATGGTGCAAGAGGATGCGGCGGCGGCAGCCCGCGGTCTCGACCAGCGCGCCGAGTGCGGTGAGACGCGCGCGCTCGCCGGGCTGGCGCGCCGGCTCGACTTCGCCGATCCGCTGGCGCGCCCTGGCGAAATCCTCGGCGCCCCAGAAGAGATGCGCGATCGAAGGATCGCCGTCGCGGCCGGCGCGGCCGGTCTCCTGATAATAGGCCTCGATCGACTTGGGCAGCCCGGCATGCGCGACGAAGCGGACGTCGGGCTTGTCGATCCCCATGCCGAAGGCGACCGTGGCGACGATCACCATGTCCTCGCTCGCGACGAAATCGGCCTGGTTCTTCGCGCGGATATGGGGCTCGAGCCCGGCATGATAGGCGCGGGTCGGGCGACCGGTCTTCGCCAGCGCCTCGGCGAGCTTTTCGGTCGCGGCGCGCGTCTGGGCATAGACGATGCCCGGACCGGGGGTTTCGGCGATCAGGTCGGCGATCTGCGCGGTAGTGTTGTCGCGCGGAGAGATCGCGTAGCGGATATTGGGACGGTCGAACCCCGCGACGATCAGCCCGTCCTGCGGGATGCCGAGCTGATCGAGGATATCGGCGCGGGTGTGCGCGTCGGCGGTGGCGGTGAGCGCGAGCCGGGGGACGTCGGGGAAGCGATCGAGCAGCGGGCGGAGCAGGCGGTAATCGGGCCTGAAGTCATGGCCCCATTCGGAGACGCAATGCGCCTCGTCGATCGCGAAAAGGCTCAGGCGCCCACGCTCCAGCAGCTCGCGGAAATCACTGCCCGAGGCGCGTTCGGGCGCGACATAGAGCAAGTCGAGATCGCCATCGAGGAAGCGCCCGCGCGTCTCGGCGCGGTTCTCGTCGACCGAGGTCAGCGTCGCGGCGCGGATGCCGACGGCCTCGGCCGCTCGGAGCTGGTCGTGCATCAGCGCGATCAGCGGCGAGACGACGACGCAGGTGCCTTCGAGCATCACTGCAGGAAGCTGATAAGTGAGCGACTTGCCCGCGCCGGTGGGCATAACCGCGAGCGTGCGCTGGCCGGCGAGAACGCGGTCGACCACCTGCTCCTGCACGCCGCGAAAGCCGTCGAAGCCGAAGACGCGGCGAAGAGTGTCGATCGTCGAGGACATGCCGCCGCTTAGGGGCGAGGGCGCGTCCAAGTCGAGGCTATTTGCAGGGAACGCCATCCTCGGGCTTCCACGACACGAGCGCGAAGCCGCTCAGTTCGAGCGCGTCGATCGCATAGGGCCAATGCTCGATGCCGAGGCCGGCCGGCATCACCAGGCAGACATCGGTAGGCGACTTCTTCCCCTGCACCGACATCCCCGCGCGATAGACCAGCGCCCGGGAATAGCCGTTGTGGATGACCAGCAGCGAATGGCTGGTGCCGGCGACGCGCATGAAACGGAAACGGAGCATGTCCGGCGACGGCGTCGGCGTGGCGGGCAAGCTTCCGTCGTTGGCGATCGGAACGCCTTCAGTCACCGGCGCAGGCGGCGGCGTGAGGCCCGAATATTTGCGGCCGACGGCGTCTTCGAACGCAGTGGGCGTAACGGAGGCGCGCGCCGGATCCCTCGGCGCGCCGCCGTCGAGCGTGAACGCCACTTCCTCACCCGGCGCCAGCTTCACGCCTTGCGCCGCGGCGGGCGTCGCCGCCATCGCCGCTACTGCCATAATCGGAACCGTCCAGCGCATGCCGCTCTCCCTTTTGGCCGACGCCGGACTATCTCGCTGCGTGCCGGACGCGGCAAGCCGAATTGCGCGGCCGCGCGCCCTCGCCTAGCCTCGGCGAATGAGCCCTTTCCGGATCGGCCGACGCGGCCTGATTGCAGGCGGCGCCGCGGCGCTGCTCCCGTTCCCCGCGGCCGCGAAGGAGGACTGGCGCACGCTCGCCGAGGAAGTGCGCGGGAGCATGCGCTTCGCCTGGAGCAACTATCGCGAGCGCGCCTGGGGCAAGGACCAGATCATGCCCGTGTCGGGCGGATCGGAAAGCTTCTCGATCAAGGGACAGCATGTCGGGCTGAGCCTGGTCGAGGCGCTAGACACCTTGTGGCTGATGGAGATGGACGCCGAGTTCAGCGACGGCGTCAGCTGGATCAAGGCCAATCTGGATTTCGACGTGGACGGCGAAGTCTCGGTGTTCGAGACGATCATCCGGCTGGTCGGCGGATTGCTCTCGGCGTGGCATGCGTGCGGCGATCCGGTGCTGCTAGCGCGGGCGAAGGACCTCGCCGACCGCCTGCTGCCGAGCTTCGAAGCCTCGCCGCTGGGGCTGCCGCATCGCTACGTCAACTTGCGCACCGGCGCGCTGCGTGGGGCCGAGACCAATCCGGCCGAGATCGGCAGCTGCATCGCCGAGTTCGGCGTGCTGAGCCGCGCGACCGGCGACGTGCGCTATTTCGAAGCGGCGAAGAAGGCGCTGACGAGCATGTTCGCGCGTCGCTCCAAGATCGGGCTGATTGCCGACAAGATCGACTGCATGACGGGCGCGTGGAAGAGCCGGCGCGCGACGATCGGGCCGCCGAGCGACAGCTATTACGAATATCTGTGGGACGGGTGGCAGCTGCTCGGCGACCGCGATTGCCTAAGCATGTACCGCGCGTGCACATCGGCGATCCTCAAGCACCAGCGCGCGAAGCTGGACGGGGCCATGTGGTTCGTCGACGTCGATTTCGAGACCGGCGAGCGGATCAACTGGGAGCAGGACGAGCTTTCGTCCTTTTATGGCGGGCTGCTCGCGCAAGGCGGCGACCGTGCGGCGGGCGAGGCGTATACCGCGGCGTGGACCGGGGTGCAGGACAGGTTCGGCATCCTGCCCGAAGGCTATGACCCTTCGACCGGCAAGCCGACCTATGCGACCAACGCGCTCCGCCCCGAACTGGCCGACGCGGCGTTCAACCACTGGCTGCTCGACCGGCGCGAGCATTGGCGCGTGCTGGTGGCGGCGCATTTCCGCGCGATGCAGCGCTGGAACAAGGCGGAATACGGCTATGCGGTGATGGCCGACGTCACCACCAAGGCGCAGGGCGACCATTGCCCGGGCTATTGGTGGTCCGAGCAGATGAAATATTACTGGCTGATCTTCGCCGATTGCCGGCGCTTCGATTACCGGCGCAATTATCTGTCGACCGAGGGCAATGTGCTGCTGGGAATCAAGAAATAATCGTCATCCCGGCGAAAGCCGGGATCTCACGAGGTTCCCCTGCCGCCTGAGACCCCGGCTTTCGCCGGGGTGACGGCTTTTCCAACAGCTTTTCGACGAACCGCGCTTGCCCGCTCCCCGCCGCTTCGGCCAAAGCCCGGGCGATGACGGTGCAAGTCGATATGGGGGTGGACGGCAAGGGCGACGCCGTGTCCATCGATCTCGAGGAATTGCTGGCGACGCGGCTGCTCGTCCAGGGCAATTCGGGATCGGGCAAGTCGCATCTGCTGCGCCGGCTGCTCGAGCGTTCGGCGGGGCATGTGCAGCAGATCGTGATCGATCCCGAGGGCGATTTCGTCACGCTGGGCGACAAATACGGGCACGTCGCGATCGAGGCATCCGAGCATAGCGAGCGCGAAGTCGCGCGCTTTGCCGCGCGGATCCGCGAGCATCGCGCCTCGGTGGTGCTAAGCCTCGAGGGGCTCGAGGCCGAGGGGCAGATGAAATGCGCCGCGGCGTTCCTCTCGGGCTTGTTCGATGCCCCGCGCGAGCATTGGTATCCGGCCCTGGTGGTCGTCGACGAGGCGCAGCTGTTCGCGCCTTCGGGCGGCGGCGAAGTCGCCGAGGAGGTGCGGCGCGCATCGCTCAGCGCGATGACCAATCTGATGTGCCGGGGGCGCAAGCGCGGGCTGGCGGGCGTGATCGCGACGCAGCGGCTCGCCAAGCTCGCCAAGAATGTCGCGGCAGAGGCGTCGAACTTCCTGATGGGGCGGACCTTCCTCGACATCGACATGGCGCGGGCGGCCGACCTGCTGGGGATGGAGCGGCGGCAGGCCGAGGCGATCCGCGACCTCGCGCGCGGGCATTTCCTCGCATTGGGCCCCGCGGTGGCGCGGCGGCCGGTGGCAGTGCAGATCGGGCCGGTCGAGACGAGCGCCCGGAGCGCGAGCCCCAAGCTGACGCCATTGCCCCAAGCCCCCGCCGCCGACATCCGCGAC
>JAEWCK010000286.1 GCA_023390675.1 Pseudomonadota bacterium | reverse complement strand
GCCCGCTCCTTGCCAGCGGCTTTCTCCGAGCGATCACAACCGCCTCCACCCTTGAGGTAGGCCCCAAGACCCCGCATCAAGCGTTGCCCGTCCGCACCGGAGATTTCTGGCGTTTGCCGCCACCTCCGGTGCCGCAACGCTCATCGCTTGAATAGGGCGTCGGCGCTTGCGCGATGGTTAACGGCGCGTTCGATCTTGCTGCGGCTTCGCGCGATCTCGGCTTCGAGCAGCGCGATGCGCTCGTGCAGCTCCTCGACCGAGAAGGGGTCGAGGTCCTGCTTCGCCAGCTGCGCCGCGGGATCGTCCTTGCGACGCGGCAGATTTTCATCGGCGTCCATCACATCGCGAACGTTGACCGCGGCAGGGGCGATGTCAATAAGGCGGCCGGGTCCGCAAGGCGCGAGAATCGACGAGCCGATGAACATCCCCGAAACGATGCTGGCGATCGATCCGGAGCAGCCGGGCGGGCCGGAAGCGCTGGTCCCCGTCGAGCGGCGGGTCCCGCGCGCGGGTCCGGGCGAGGTGCTGGTCAAGGTCGCCGCCGCGGGAGTCAACCGCCCCGAGGTGATGCAGCGCAAGGGCGTCTATCCGCCCCCGCCGGGCGCGCCGTCGATCCTCGGGCTCGAAGTTTCGGGCACCGTCGTTGCGGTCGGCGAGGACGTGCCGCGCGAGCTGCTCGGCCAGCGCGTCTGTGCGCTGGTCGCGGGCGGGGGCTATGCCGAATATGCCGCCGCGCCCGCCGGCCAGTGCCTGCCCGTCCCGCCGGCGCTGACCATGGTCGAGGCGGCGGCGATGCCCGAGACGCTCTTCACCGTCTGGAGCAACCTCTTCGAGCGCGCTTATGCGAGCGAAGGCGAGACCGTCCTCGTCCACGGGGGCACGTCGGGCATCGGCACGATGGCGATCGCGCTCGGCAAGTTGTTCGGCCTCACGGTGATCGTCACCTGCGGTTCGGACGCCAAATGCGTTACCGCCCTGAAGCTCGGCGCGGACCACGCAATCAATTATAAAACAACGGAATTTTCCGACCGAGTCCGCGAAATCACCAACGGTCTCGGTGTAAACGTGATAGTCGACATGATCGGCGGCGATTACGTCCCCCGCAACCTCCAGTGCCTCGCCGAAGACGGCCGCCACGTCTCGATCGCGGTGCAGGGCGGCATGACCGCGACGATCCCGATCTTCGAAGTGATGCGCAAGCGGCTGACCCTCACCGGCTCGACGCTCCGCCCGCGCTCCACCGAGTTCAAGTCGATGGTCGCCGACGAGCTTCACCGCATCGTCTGGCCCCACGTCGCCGAGGGCCGCCTCAAGCCCGTGATCGATTCGACCTTTCCCCTTGCCGATGCCGCCGAGGCGCACCGGCGTATGGAATCGGGCGAGCATATCGGTAAGATCGTCCTCACCATCTGAGGGGGGACGGGGTGCGCAACGCATTGGGGGTAGCGCTGATCGTGGCGCTCATCGTGATTCTGCTGGGATCCGACCGCGACTGGTTCCTCAGCGACCAGCACCGCGCCGTGGCGCAAGTCGCCGACATTCCCAAGGGGCCCGGCAAGATCCGCGGGGATCTTGAATGGACCGTCGCGGCGGGCGGCGTGCACATCGCGAAGCTCACTGAGTCGAAGGCGGCGCGCATCGTCCATTCGCTAGTGCCCGGCTCGCGCGACCCGAATCCCGCGACGCGCGATCGCTGGCCGCGGCTGGGCTACGAGGTGCGCGAGTGGACCTTCCTCGGCATGCCCTTCGGCTATTACAGCGAACTGGGCTATGTCGCCTACTATGAGGACGCCGACGAGCTCGTTGCCGCGCCGCTGATCGAGCCCGCCTGGCAGCAGCTCGCCAAGGAGGTCGGCAGCGATCTCCGTCGCAAGGGCGGCTACCCGTTCTGGCAGTCGACCTGGGGCTGGCTCTTCGTCGCGGGTATCCTGCTCTGGGCCTGGCTGCGCCACCGCTGGGTGGTCAGAACGCGCGAGGAGCAGGGGCTGCTATAAGCCCGTCTTATCGATTCCGCCGCAAAATTGGTTGGACTTGCGCAACGGCGCACGCTTGAGCGGTGCTGAGAGGGGTATGCCGATGTCCGCACTGATCCTGCACGAATATGCGAATTCGGGGAATTGCTACAAGATCCGCCTCACCGCGGCGCATCTCGGCCTCGCGCTCGAACGGCGCGAATACGACATCATGAAGGGCGAGACGCGGACGCCCGAATTCCTGTCGCAGGTCAATGCGAACGGCCGCATCCCGGTGCTCCAGATCGGCCCCGACTTCCTGCCGGAGAGCAGCGCCGCCTGCTTCTATCTCGCCGAGGGCAGCCACCTGATCCCCGCCGACCGCTTCGAACGCGCCGACATGCTGCGCTGGATGTTCTGGGAACAGTATAATCACGAGCCCAACGTCGCGACGGTGCGCTTCTGGAAGGGCTGGATCGGCTTCGACAATCTGAACGACGCCCAACGCGCCAATCTGCCCGCAAAGCAGGCCGCGGGCGAAGCCGCGCTCGCGCTGATGGACGAGCATCTGAGCCGCCGCGACTGGTTCGTGATCGATCGGCTGACGCTCGCCGACATCGCGCTCTACGCCTATACGCATGTCGCCGAGGAGGGCGGGTTTAGCCTGCGGACCTATCCCAATGTCCGCGCCTGGCTGGATCGCGTCGCGACGCTGCCGGGGCATATTCCGATCACTGCCTGATCGCAGCGCGAAGGGCCTGATTCTGCACATTTCTGTGACATCCGCGTGAAGCGCGAACGATTCGATTTGTCACATTGCGCGGCCATCTAGCCGGCCAGGCAAGGGCAGGCAGGATCGGCAAATGGCGACGATCACCAGGCTTCCGTTCGATGCGGCGAGCATCGCGGACTTCCACGCATCGCGGCCGGCGATACCCGAAAGGGCGATCACCGAGCGCAGGCGCTATCGCGCGATCTGGATCTCGGATGTCCATCTCGGCACGCGCGGCTGCAACGCCGGGATGTTCATCGACTTTCTGGACCATGTCGACAGCGACGTGATGTACCTGGTCGGTGACATCATCGACGGCTGGGCATTGAAGAAGCGCTTCTATTGGCCCGATGCGCATAACGACATCGTCTGGCGCATACTCAAGCGCGCCAGGCGCGGCACCGAAATCGTCTATATTCCCGGCAACCACGACGAGATGTTCCGGCAGTTCTCGGGGCTGGACTTCGGTGGCGTCCACATCCGCCGCCAGGCGATCCACACCACCGCCGACGGCCGCCGGCTGCTCGTCCTCCACGGCGACGAGTTCGACGCGATTACCATATCGCACCGCTGGCTCGCGCATCTGGGCGACGCCGCGTACGAGATGATGATGGCGCTGAACCGCGGGCTCAACCGCGTGCGCCGGATGCTCGATCTTCCCTATTGGTCGCTGAGCAAATGCGCCAAGCAGAAGGTCAAGAACGCGGTCTCGTTCATTTCGAAGTTCGAGGAGGTCGTCGCGCACGAAGCAGCGATGCGGGGGATCGATGGCGTCGTCGCCGGGCATATCCACAAGGCCGAGATGCGCGAGATCGGCGGCGTTACCTATTATAATGACGGCGATTGGGTGGAGGGTTGCACCGCGCTCGTCGAGCATTACGACGGTGCAATGGAGGTTCTCCATTGGGCGGACGAGATACAAAGGCGAGTGGAAGAAGAGGCAAGCACGGCCAGGCGCGCAGCCTGACGCCGGCGGAGGAAGGACCCTTGCGCATCGCGATCGTCACCGACGCTTGGGAGCCGCAAGTCAACGGCGTCGTGCGCACGCTCCAGTCAGTGCGCGCGGTGCTCGAGAAGCAGGGCCACCGCGTGCTCGTGGTCTCGCCCGACCTGTTCTATTCGCTGCCGTGCCCGACCTATCCCGAGATTCGCCTCGCGATCACGCGCACTGCGAGCGTCGGTGCGATGCTCGCCGATTTCGATCCCACCGCGATCCATCTCGCCACCGAAGGGCCGCTCTGCGTCGCCGCGCGGCGCTGGTGCCTCCGGAACGAGATGCCATTCACCACCGCCTATCACACCCAATTCCCGGACTATGTTTCGGCGCGCTCGGGGGTGCCGGCGGAGTGGATCTGGCGCTACATCAAGTGGTTCCACGCGCCCTCGCAGGCGATCCTCGCCTCGACGCCGTCGATCCGCCAGTCGCTGGTCGATCATGGGCTCACCAAGGTCAAGCATTGGGGCAGGGGCGTCGATCTCGCCAATTTCCATCCCGGTCTCGATCCGCATCCCGCGATGAAGGATCTGCCCGGGCCGGTGCAGCTCTATGTCGGGCGCGTCGCGATCGAGAAGAATCTCGAGGCTTTCCTGAAGACGGCGCATACCGGCACCAAGGTGGTCGTCGGCGACGGGCCGGCGCGCGCGTCGCTGGAGGCGCGCTATCCCGAGGTGCGTTTCCTGGGCGCGATGTTCGGGACCGAGCTCGCCTCGGCCTATGCCGGCGCGGATGTTTTCGTCTTCCCGAGCAAGACCGACACGTTCGGGCTGGTGATGATCGAGGCGCTGGCGTGCGGCGTGCCGGTCGCCGCCTATCCGGTCACCGGACCGGTCGACGTGCTGACCCCCGAAACAGGCGCGATGGACGAGGACCTCGACAAGGCGATCGCCGAGGCGCTGAGCCGCGACCGCGACGCC
>JAEWCK010000216.1 GCA_023390675.1 Pseudomonadota bacterium | reverse complement strand
CCCCCCCCGCCCCCCCCCCCCCCCCCCCCCCCCCCCCCCCCCCCCCCCCCGAGGTCAGCGAACTGTCCTCACCCTTCCCACTCGGCTGCGCCGAGCGGGATGAGTGGGTGAGCAGCGCCCCGCGCTGCTCAGGCGATGCCGGGGGCATCGCCGGCCCACTCATTTCCCTCTCCCAAAGGGAGAGGGAGATTTGCGCGTTCCCCCTCGCCATCACGCTGCCCATCCGTTCTTCTTCATCCACGCCTCGCAGCTGCCCTTCGCAAGGTCGCGGACGCGGCCGATATAGGCCTGGCGCTCGGCGACCGAGATCACGCCGCGGGCATTGAGCAGGTTGAAGATGTGGCTCGCCTCGATCGCCTGCTCATAGGCGGGGATCGGCAGCTCGGCCTTCAGGCAGTTCTCGCATTCCGCCGCGGCCTTGCGGAACAGATCGAACAACGCCTCGGTGTCGGCGATCTCGAAGTTCCACTTCGACATCTGCTTCTCGTTCTCGAGGAAGACGTCGCCATAGGTCACGCCGGCATCGTTGAAGGCGAGGTCGTACACGCTGTCCTTGTTCTGGATGTACATCGCCAGGCGCTCGAGCCCGTAGGTGAGCTCGCCCGCGACCGGCTTGCAATCGAAGCCGCCCATCTGCTGGAAATAGGTGAACTGGGTGACTTCCATCCCGTCGCACCAGACTTCCCAGCCCAGCCCCCAGGCGCCGAGCGTGGGCGATTCCCAATCGTCCTCGACGAAGCGGATGTCGTGGCGGGTGAAGTCGATGCCGATCGCGGCGAGCGAGCCCAGATACAGCTCCTGCAGGTCGGGCGGGCTCGGCTTCAGGATCACCTGATACTGGTAATAATGCTGGAGCCGGTTGGGGTTCTCGCCATAACGGCCATCGGTCGGGCGACGGCAGGGTTGGACGAAAGCCGCGTTCCACGGATCGGGGCCGAGCGCGCGCAGCGTCGTCGCGGTGTGGAAGGTGCCCGCGCCCATCCGCATGTCATAGGGCTGGAGGATCAGGCAGCCGCGTTCGCTCCAGTAATCGTGGAGCTTGAGGATCATGCGCTGGAAGCTGGGGGGCTCGGACATTGCCGGTGCGCTTTGGCGCAGCCTCCCGAGGGGGTCAACCGCGTTGACAGGCGTGCGCGGCTCGGCTCCACAAGCGGCCATGCGGAACAGGATATGGATCGGGGCGCTGGCGGCGCTCGCGCTGGCGGGATGTGGGCCAAAACCGGCGGCGAACGATGCCGATCCGGCGCTGTGGGCGGTCAAGGACGCCGACACGACGATCTACCTGTTCGGCACGGTGCACGTGCTCAAGCCCGGGCTGAGCTGGTTCGACGAAGGCGTCAAACGGGCGTTCGACGCATCGGGCGAGCTGGTGCTCGAGCTGGTGATGCCGCCCGAGTCCGAGATGCAGGCGCTCGTCGGCGAGCTGGGCAGCGATCCCGTGGGTCCTCCCCTGCCCGACCAGCTGCCCCCGGCCGAGGCGGAGAAGATGCGCGCGGCGCTCGCCGATGCCGGGCTGCCCGGAAACGCGCTCGATCATAGCGATCCGTGGCTCGCCGCGACGACGCTGTCGGTGCTGCCGCTGCGCAAGCTCGGCTATGACGACAAGGACGGCGCCGAGGCAGTGCTCAGCGGCGCCGCGGCCACGGCGCGCAAGCCGGTGATCGGATTGGAGACCGCGCGCCAGCAGCTCGGCTATTTCGACGCGCTTTCCCCCGCTGCCCAACGCGCGCTGCTGATCGAGACGATCGACGACTTGCCCAAGGCGGGCGACACGATCGGGCGGATGGTGCAGCTCTGGAGCAAGGGCGACGCCGATGGCCTCGCCGCTTTGCTCAACGAGGATCTGCGCGATTCGCCCGAGCTGGCGCAGGCGCTGCTGATCCGCCGCAACCGCAACTGGGCGGACTGGATCGCGAAGCGGATGGCGAAGCCCGGCACGGTGTTCCTCGCGGTAGGCGCCGGGCATCTCGCGGGCGATGCGAGCCTCCAGGCCGAGCTGGCCAGGCGCGGGCTCAAGGTCGAGCGCGTCGCCTATTGATCCTCCCGCTCCGGGAGGATTGACACCGTAGCGGCATGAATATAACTGATCGACTAAATAACCGATGAGTTATATAATGGACCCGCTCAGCAATACCTTCGCCGCCCTCGCCGATCCGACCCGCCGCGCGATCCTCGCCCGGCTGGCGCTGGGCGAGGCTTCGGTCGGCGAGCTTTCGCAGCCCTTCGCGATCAGCGGCCCCGCCGTGACCAAGCATCTGAAGGTGCTCGAGCGCGCCGGACTGATCTCGCGCGGCCGGGTGGCGCAGCAGCGCCCGGCGAAGCTCGAGCCCGCGGCGCTCAAGGCGGCGAGCGAATGGCTCGGCGAATATCGCCGCTTCTGGGAAGCGAAATTCGACGATCTCGACGCGTATCTTGCCGAATTGCAGACCAAAGGAGAGCAACGATGAGCACGACCGAAATCGGCTTGGGCTATGAAATGACGATCGACCGTGTCTTCGCCGCGCCGCGCGCGCTGGTGTTCGACTGCTTCACGCAGGCCGAGCATCTCAGGCGCTGGTGGGGTCCGCGCGAATTCGACGCGCCGCTTTGCGAGAGCGATCCCCGGCCGGGCGGCAAGATCCGCATCGATATGCGCGGCCCGGAGCCCTACGGCACCAATCCCGTGCACGGCGAATTCCTCGAGGTCGACCGCCCCAACCGTCTGCGCTTCGTGCTGCGCGCGTTCGAGCAAGCCGACGGCAGCTGGGGAATCGAGCACGAGGATACGCTGGTGTTCGAGGATATGCCCGGCGGCGGGACGCGACTGCACATGACGACCATCGTCACCCAGGTGAGCGAAGATCTGCTGCCCGCGCTGAGCGGCATGAAGGAAGGCTGGAGCCAGAGCCTCGACAAGCTCGACGAGCTGCTGCCCGAGCTGGGGTAAGCCCACTCCTCCCCGTGCCGGGGAGGATCACGCGGCTTGCCTTTTGGCCCCATCCTCGCTATGCGCGCGCACTTCCGGCCAGGGTCATCCCTGGAGGCCTGGCCGGTCGTTTATACCTAGCGCACAAGGAATCGACACAAGAGCGACACGCTTACGCTGTCGGCCGAGACGCGCGACCGGGTTGGCAAGGGAGCCTCCCGTTCGCTTCGTCGTGAAGGCCGCGTCCCCGCCGTCATCTATGGTAACAAGGCAGACCCCGCTGGCATCCATGTCAGCGAGCGCGAGCTGACCAAGCTGCTGATGACCGGCCACTTCTTCAATTCGGTCGTGATGATCAACGGCGAGCGCACGCTGCCCAAGGACGTGGCGTTCGACGTCGTCTCCGATCGTCCGATCCATGTCGATTTCCTGCGCATCGGCGAGCATTCGAGCGTGCACGTCAACGTGCCGATCGTGTTCGCTGACGAAGAGGCCGCGCCCGGCCTGAAGCGCGGCGGCGTGCTCAACATCGTCCGTCACGAACTCGAGCTGGTCTGCGACGCGGCCGAGATTCCCGAGCAGATCACGATCTCCCTGAAGGGCCTCGAAGTCGGCGATTCGATCCACATCTCGGCGGTGGCGCTGCCCAAGGGCGCCGAGCCGGCGATCACCGACCGCGACTTCACCATC
>JAEWCK010000147.1 GCA_023390675.1 Pseudomonadota bacterium | reverse complement strand
GAAGAAGATGATGCCGGCGCCGTAGAGCAACATGTACAGCGGGCTGCCGTGCTGCAGATACTGGTTGAGGCTGATGATCGTGTCACCCCACCAGCTCTCGCCCGAAACGGCGGTGCCGGCGAACTGGGTGATCGTCAGCGGCAGCAGCAGCAGCGAGGAGGCGAAGATCGGCGGGATCACGCCGGCAGTGTTGAGTTTCAGCGGCAAGTGGCTGCGCTCGGCCTGCACCCCGCGCGCAGTCTGGCGCTTGGGATACTGGATCAGGATGCGGCGCTGCGCGCGCTCCATGAAGCAGATGAACAGGATGAGGACCGCGACGCCGACGACGATCAGGATCAGGCGCAGCGGATCGATCGTGCCGGTGCGGCCGCTCTCGAACAGCTGGACGAGCGTGGTCGGCAGGCGCGCGACGATGCCCGCCATGATGATTAGCGAGATGCCGTTGCCGATGCCGCGGCTGGTGATCTGCTCGCCGATCCACATCAGGAACAGCGTGCCGCCGATCAGCGAAATGACAGCGCCGATGCGGAAGAGCAGCCCCGGCTCGATGACCGCTTGGAGCCCTTCGCGCGCGCCGAAGCTCTCGAGCCCGACCGCGATGAAATAGCCCTGCACGGCCGTCAGGCCGACGGTGCCGTAGCGCGTATACTGGTTGAGCCGCTTGCGACCGCTTTCGCCTTCCTTCTTGATCGCGTTGAGCGTCGGGGAGAGCGAAGTCGCGAGCTGGATCACGATCGAGGCGGTGATGTAGGGCATCACGCCCAGCGCCACGACCGACATGCGCTGCAGCGCGCCGCCGGTGAAATTGTTGAAGAAGTCGAGCACGCCGCCCTGCGTCTGCTGCGCGAGCAGGTTGAGCTGGGTGGGATCGACGCCGGGCAGCGGCACATAGCTCAGCATGCGGAAGACGATCAGCGCGCCGAGGGTGAACCAGAGGCGCTTCTTGAGGTCCGTCGCCTGCGAGAATTTCGCAAGGCTGATGCTGGAGGCGAGTTGATCGGCTGCGCTAGCCATCGTGTTTTCGTGTCCCGATAGTCAAAAGGCGGCGGGACCGTGTTCCAGCCCCCGCCGCCTCATATAGGTGTCCCCGCGGACTTGTCAGCCCTGCGGGGACAAACCTGTTGATTAGGCCTTGGCGGCCTTCCTGGCGGCCTGCGCGGTGCGGTGCTTGGCCTTGGCCTTCTCCGCGGCGGGCACGATCTCGGGGATCGTGATGCTGCCGCCGGCCTTCTCGACCGCCTCGCGCGCGCTCTTCGACGCGCCGGCGACGGTGAAGTTGAGCTTGGCCTTGAGCTCGCCCTTGCCGAGCAGACGGACGCCGTCCTTGCCGCCGCGGGTCAGGCCCGCCGCGTTGAGCTCGGCCTGGGTTACGTCGGTGGCGGTCAGCTTGCCGCTGTCGATCGCCTTCTGGATCGCGCCGAGATTCACCTCGGCATAGTCCTTGGCGAAGATGTTGTTGAAGCCACGCTTCGGGATGCGCATATGGAGCGGCATCTGGCCGCCCTCGAATCCGTTGATCGAGACGCCCTCGCGGCTCTTCTGACCCTTCTGGCCGCGGCCGCCGGTCTTGCCCTTGCCCGAGCCGATGCCGCGTCCGACGCGGATCCTGGAGGGGCGGGCGCCCGCATTGTCGCGGATGTCGTTCAGTTTCATGTCGTGCACTCGCTTTCGCTTTTGTCGCGCTTTGGAAAACAGGAAGGGGGCCGCTTAGCCCCCTTCCCCCTATCTGTCACCTGGAGAAAGGCGGGCCCTCAGCCCTCGAGCACCTTCACCATGTGCGGCAGCTTGCGGATCATGCCGCGGACCTCGGGGGTGTCCTCGAGCTCCGAGACCTTGTGCATCTTGTTGAGGCCAAGGCCGATCAGCGTCGCGCGCTGATCCTTGGTGCGGCGGATCGGCGAGCCGACCTGCTGGATCTTGATCTTCGCCATGCTTGCTTACTCCGCGATCGCGGCCGCATCCGCCTCGGCGGTCTGCGAACCGCCGCGGCCGAGCAGGTCGGCGATCTTCTTGCCGCGGCGCTGCGCAACGCTCTTGGGCGAGGTCTGCTCGCCGAGCGCTTCGAAGGTGGCGCGGATCATGTTGTAGGGGTTCGACGTGCCGACCGACTTGGTCACGACATCGGCGACGCCCAGGCTCTCGAAGATGGCGCGCATCGGGCCACCCGCGATGATGCCGGTGCCGGCCGGGGCCGAGCGGAGCGTCACGCGACCCGCGCCGAAATGGCCGTTGCCGTCGTGATGCAGCGTGCGGCCTTCCTTGAGCGGGATGCGGACCATCGTCTTCTTGGCCGAAGCGGTCGCCTTCGAGATCGCCTCGGGGACCTCGCGCGCCTTGCCATGGCCGAAGCCGACACGGCCCTTGCCGTCGCCCACCACGACCAAAGCCGCGAAGCCGAAGCGCTTGCCGCCCTTCACCGTCTTCGAGACGCGGTTGATGTGGACCAGCTTCTCGATCAGCTCCTCGCCGCCGTCATCGCCGCCCTGGCCACGACGATCGTCGCGACGGCCACGGCCGCCACGGTCGCCGCCACGGCCTTGGCCGCGCTCGCCGCCACGGCCACGGCCACGGCCGCGACCCTGCTGCTCCTGGCCGCCGGCGTCCTGCGCCTCGAAGCCCGCGCCTTCGGTCGGCGCCTGGTTGGTTTCGTCCGCCATTCTTAGAACTCCAGTCCGCTCTCGCGAGCGGCGTCGGCCAGCGCCTTGACGCGGCCATGATAGAGGAAGCCGCCGCGATCGAAGACGACCTGCGTCACGCCCGCCTTCTTGGCGGCCTCGGCGACGCGCTTGCCGACTGCCTGCGCGGCTTCGATGGTCGCGCCGGTCTTGCCCTTGACGTCCTTGTCGAGCGTCGAGGCCGAGGCGAGCGTCTTGCCGGCGGCATCGTCGATCACCTGGGCATAGATGTGCTTGCCCGAGCGATGGATCGAAAGCCGCGGACGGCCGCCGCCACGCGCGCGAAGCGCAGTGCGGTTGCGGCGACGACGCTTGTCGAAAAGCGAAAGACCCTTGGTGCTGATCACTTCTTCTTCCCTTCCTTACGGAAGATGAACTCGCCGTCGTATTTGATGCCCTTGCCCTTGTAGGGCTCGGGCTTGCGCCAGCGGCGAATCTCGGCCGCAATCTGGCCGACCTTCTGCTTGTCGATCCCCGAGATCTCCACCGTGGTGTTGTCCGGGGTCTTGATCTCGATGCCTTCCGGCACGTCGATGTCGACGTCGTGCGAATAGCCGAGCTGAAGCTTGAGCTTCTTGCCCTGCGCGTTCGCGCGGTAGCCGACGCCGGTGATCAGGAGCTTCTTCGAGAAGCCCTCGGTCACGCCGGTGACGAGGTTCTGCACCAGGGTGCGCTGCATGCCCCAGAAGGCGCGGGCGCGCTTGGTGTCGTTGGCCGGCTGCACCGAGATGCCGCCATCCTGGACCTCATAGGTGATCTCGTCGGCGAGCTGGAGCGACAGGGTGCCCTTGGGACCCTTCACGCTCAGCACCCCGGCGTCGATATTCGCCGTCACGCCCGCGGGGACAGTGACCGGCTTCTTGCCGATGCGGCTCATCAGAACACCTCCGCCAGCACTTCGCCACCGACATTCTGCTCGCGCGCTTCCGCGTCCGAGAGAACGCCGCGCGGCGTCGAGACGATCGTGATGCCCAGGCCGTTGCGCACGCGGGGAAGCTCCTGCGAACCCGAATAGACGCGGCGGCCCGGTTTCGAGATGCGCGCGACGTGCTTGATCGCCGGCTGGCCCTCGAAATATTTCAGCTCGATGCGGATGCCCGCCGCGGGGCCCATCTGCTCTTCCGAATAGCCACGGATATAGCCTTCGCGCTGGAGCACATCGAGAACGCGCGCACGCAGCTTCGACGCCGGCGTAAGGACCGAGTCCTTGCGCGCGCGCTGGCCGTTGCGGATGCGGGTGAGCATATCACCCAGGGGATCGGTCACTGCCATCTGTCAGTCCTTACCAGCTCGACTTGGTGACGCCGGGGATCAGGCCCTTGTTGGCCAGATCGCGCAGCATGACGCGGGCGAGACGGAACTTGCGGTAATAGGCGCGCGGGCGGCCGGTCAGCTCGCAGCGGTTGCGGATGCGGGTCGGGTTGCCGTTGCGCGGCAGCTCGGCCATCTTCAGCCGCGCCATCAAACGCTCGGTCTCGTCGAGAGACTCGTCGTTCGCGATCGCCTTCAGCTTCGCATATTTGCCGGCGTACTTCTTCACCAGCTGCTTGCGACGCTCGTTCTTGTTGATCGAACTCAGTTTCGCCATGGACTTAAGCTCTCTTCCTCTTACGCGGCTTGCTTCTGCTCACCGTCCGCCTGCGGGAACGGGAAGCCGAACAGACGGAGAAGCTCGCGGGCCTCCTCGTCGGTCTTCGCGGTGGTGGTCACGATCACGTCCATGCCGCGCACCTTCTCGATGCGGTCATAGTTGATCTCGGGGAACACGATCTGCTCCTTGATGCCGCAGGCATAGTTGCCACGGCCGTCGAACGACTTGGGGTTGAGGCCCCGGAAGTCGCGGACGCGCGGGAGCGCGATGGTGATGAAGCGGTCGAGGAACTCGTACATGCGCTCGCGGCGAAGAGTGACCTTCGCGCCGATCGGCATGCCCTCGCGCAGCTTGAACTGCGCGATCGACTTCTTCGCCTTGGTGATGACGGGCTTCTGGCCGGCGATCAGCTCCATCTCGGAAGCCGCCTGCTCGACCTTCTTCTTGTCCTGCGTCGCTTCGCCAACGCCCATGTTCAGAACGATCTTCTCGATCTTCGGAACTTCCATGACGTTCTTGTAGCCGAACTTGGCGGTCATCGCCTTGGCGATCTCCGCTTCGTACTTGGCCTGCATGCGGGGCACGTACTTGTCAGCCATTGATGACCTCCCCGGTCTTGACGGCGACGCGAACCTTCTTGCCGTCGCGGGTTTCGAAACGGACGCGCGTCGCCTTGCCGTCCTTGGTCACGTGCGCGACCTTAGAGACGTGGAGCGGCGCTTCGGCGCGCTTCAGCCCGCCCTGGGGATCGCCCTGGCTCGGCTTGGTGTGGCGCACGGCGACGTTGACGCCCGACACGACGACCTTGCCGTCCTTCGGCATCGACTTGACGACCTCGCCGGTCCGGCCCTTGTCCTTGCCGGACAGGACGATGACCTGGTCGCCCTTCTTGATCCTGGCCGCAGCCATCACAGCACCTCCGGCGCGAGCGAAATGATCTTCATGAAGCCCTTCGAGCGGAGCTCGCGGACGACCGGCCCGAAGATACGGGTGCCGATCGGCTCCTCGTTCTTGTTGACCAGCACCGCGGCATTGCCGTCGAAGCGGATCACCGAACCGTCTGCGCGGCGCACGTCCTTGGCGGTGCGCACGATCACCGCGCGGTGAACGTCGCCCTTCTTGACGCGGCCGCGGGGCGCGGCTTCCTTGATGCTGACGACGATGACGTCGCCGACACCGGCCGTGCGGCGCTTCGAGCCGCCCAGCACCTTGATGCACTGCACCCGCTTCGCGCCGCTGTTGTCAGCGACGTCGAGATTGGACTGCATCTGGATCATCGATCCGGTTCCTTCTCTCTTGGCCTTCCGGGACCTGCCCGGGGGTTCCAGTTAAACTTGGTGGCTCAGGCGCTCTTGGCGGGCGTCGCGTGGGTATCCACCCGCTCGATCACCTTCCAGGTCTTGAGCTTCGAGATCGGCGCGGTCTCTTCGATGCGCACGGTCTCGCCGGCCTTGTATTCGTTGCCCTCGTCATGGGCGTGATACTTCTTCGAGCGACGGATGATCTTGCCGTAGAGGGGGTGCTTCACCTTCCGCTCCACCAGCACGACGACCGTCTTGTCGCCCTTGTCCGAGACAATGTTCCCGGTCAGCACGCGCTTCGGCATGGTCTCGGTCCTCTTATTTCGCAGCCGAGCGCGAGCGCTCGTTCTGCAGCGTCTTGATGCGGGCGATGTCGCGACGGACCTCGCGGACCCGGCTCGGCTTCTCGAGCTGGCTGGTCGCGGCCTGGAAGCGCAGGTTGAACGCCTCGCGCTTCAGGTTGCCGAGCTCCTCGCTCAGCTGGTCCTCGGTCTTCGCACGAAGATCGGTAGCCTTGGTCATTCTATCAACCCTCCAGGTGCGACGTGTCGCCGAGGCGCGCCACGACCTTGGTCTTGATCGGCAGCTTCATCGCCGCACGCTCGAACGCTTCCGCGGCGAGCGAGCCGGGAACGCCGTCCAGCTCGAACAGGATGCGGCCGGGCTTCACGCGCGCCACCCAATATTCGGGCGAGCCCTTGCCCGAGCCCATGCGGACTTCGGCGGGCTTCGACGACACCGGAACATCCGGGAAGATGCGGATCCACAAGCGCCCCTGGCGCTTGATGTGGCGCGTGATCGCGCGGCGCGCCGCCTCGATCTGCCGCGCGGTGATCCGCTCGGGCGCCATCGCCTTCAGCCCGTACGAGCCGAAGTTGAGCGTCGTGCCGCCCTTGGCGTCGCCGTGGATGCGGCCCTTGTGCGCCTTGCGGAACTTGGTGCGCTTCGGTTGCAGCATTGTTCTGTCCTAGCCCTTAGCGGCGGTCATCGCGCGCCGGGCGCACGCCCGAGGTCTGCGATTCCATGTTGAGGCGATCGGTCGCCATCGGATCATGGCCGAGGATCTCGCCCTTGAAGATCCAGACCTTGACGCCGCACACGCCATAGGCGGTGTGCGCCTCGGCAGTGGCGTGATCGATGTTGGCGCGCAGCGTGTGGAGCGGAACGCGGCCTTCGCGATACCATTCCGAACGCGCGATCTCGGCGCCGCCGAGACGGCCGCCGCAATTGATCCGGATGCCCTCGGCGCCGAGGCGCATGGCCGACTGCACCGCGCGCTTCATCGCGCGGCGGAAGGCGATGCGGCGCTCGAGCTGATCGGCGATGCCCTGCGCGACGAGCTTGGCGTCGACTTCGGGCTTGCGGATCTCGACGATGTTCAGCGACACGTCCGAGCTGGTCATCGCGCCGAGCGTCTTGCGCAGCTTCTCGATGTCCGAGCCCTTCTTGCCGATGATCACGCCGGGGCGCGCCGCGAAGATCGACACGCGGCACAGCTTGGCCGGGCGCTCGATCACGACCTTCGAGACCGCGGCCTGGGGCAGCGCCTCGACGATGTACTTGCGGATCTTCAGATCCTCGAGGAGGAGCCGGCCATAGTCCTGCCCTTCGGCGAACCAGCGGCTGTCCCAGGTGCGGTTGACCTGGAGACGCAGGCCGATCGGGTTGCTCTTGTGACCCATTATGCTTCTTCCTGCTCGCGGACGACGATGCGAAGACGGCTGAACGGCTTCAGGATGCGGGTGGACTTGCCACGGCCGCGAGTCGCGAAGCGCTTCATCGTGATCGATTTGCCGACCGAGGCCTCGGCGACGACGAGCGCGTCGACGTCGAGGTTGTGGTTGTTCTCCGCGTTGGCGATCGCCGAGGCGAGCACCTTGCGCGCGTCGACCGCCATCGCCTTCTTCGAGAAGGCGAGGATGTTCATCGCGTCGCCGGCCTTCTTGCCGCGGATGAGGCCCGCGACGAGGTTGAGCTTCTGCGCCGAGCCGCGGATCTGGGTGCCGACCGACAAGGCTTCCTTGTCGCCGACCTTGCGGGGGGCTGCCTGCTTGGACATTAGCGCTTACCCTTCTTGTCGGCGGCGTGGCCGGGGAAGAAGCGCGTGGGCGCGAACTCGCCGAGCTTCATGCCGACCATGTCCTCGTTGACCGAGACCGGCACGAACTTGCGGCCGTTGTAGACGTTGAACGTCAGGCCGACGAAGTCCGGCAGGATCGTCGAGCGGCGCGACCAGGTCTTGATCGGCGCGCGCGCGCTGGTTTCCTGCGCGGTCTGCGCCTTCTTCAGCAGATGCAGGTCCACGAACGGACCCTTCCATACCGAGCGAGCCATTACTTCTTCCTCGCGTGACGCGAACGGATGATCATCTTGTCCGTCGCCTTGTTGTGACGCGTGCGGGCGCCCTTGGTCGGCTTGCCCCACGGGGTGACCGGATGACGTCCGCCCGAGGTGCGGCCTTCGCCGCCGCCGTGCGGGTGGTCGACCGGGTTCTTGGCGACGCCGCGGGTCAGCGGGCGCTTGCCCATCCAGCGCGAGCGGCCGGCCTTGCCCAGATTCTGGTTCTGGTTGTCGGGGTTCGAGACCGCGCCCACCGTCGCCATGCAGGCGGCGTGGATGTAGCGCTGCTCGCCCGAGTTGAGGCGCACGATGACCATGCCCCGGTCGCGGCCGACGACCTGCACATAGGTGCCCGCCGAACGCGCAATCTGGCCGCCCTTGCCCGGCTTCATCTCCACATTGTGGACGATGGTGCCGACCGGCATCGAGCCCAGCTCCATGGCGTTGCCCGGCTTCACGTCGGTCTTCTTGCCCGCGATCACCTTGTCGCCGACGCCGAGGCGCTGCGGGGCGATGATATAGGCCAGCCGGTCCTTGCCGGCCCCATCCTTCTCAGAGGGGTCGGCGCCGTAGTTCACGAGCGCGATGAAGGCGGTGCGGTTGGGATCGTATTCGATCCGCTCGATGGTGCCCTCGACGTCCCACAGGCGGCGCTTGAAATCGACGATGCGATAGCGCTGCTTGTGGCCGCCGGCGATGCCGCGCGACGTCACATGGCCCTTGTTGTTGCGGCCGCCGGTCTTGGTCTTGCCCTCGGTGAGCGCCTTGACCGGACGGCCCTTGTACAGGCCCGAACGGTCGACCAGGATCAGCCCGCGAACGCCGGGCGAGGTCGGATTGTAGTTCTTGAGTGCCATTACGAATTGACCCCCGAGGTCACGTCGATCTGATCGCCGTCGGCGAGCGTCACGATAGCCTTCTTCATGTCGGACCGGGTGTAGGGCTTGCCCTTCCACTTCTTGGTCTTGCCCTTCTGGACGATCGTGTTGACGCCGGTGACCTTGACGTTCCAGAGCGCCTCGACGGCGGCCTTGATCGCGGGCTTGGTGGCGTCGCCGGCGACCCGGAACACAACCGCGTTGTGCTCCGAGACGAGCGTCGACTTCTCGGTGATGTGCGGCGCGACGATCACGTCATAGTGACGGTTGTCGATCGCTGCTTTCTGCTTAGCCATTGAAGCGCGCCTCCAGCTTCTCGACGGCAGCGCGGGTCAGGACCAGCGTGTCGCTCTTCAGGATGTCGTAGACGTTGGCGCCGATCGCCGGCAGCACGTCCACCGTGTGCAGGTTGCCCGCGGCGAGCGCGAAGCTGTTGTCGACCGCGTCGCCGTCGATGACGAGCGTCTTCTTGCCGAACTTGAGCTTCTCGAGGCTGCCGAGCAGCGTCTTCGTCTTGCTGTCGGCAACCGCGAGGCTGTCCATGACGATCAGCGAGCCGGCCTTGGCGTGGCTGCTCAGCGCCATCTTGAGGCCGAGCGCGCGGATCTTCTTGTTCAGCGACGGATTGAAGTCGCGGACGCGGGCGCCGTGCGCCTTGCCGCCGCCGATGAAGACGGGAGCGCGGCGATCGCCGTGACGGGCGGTGCCGCCGCCCTTCTGGCGGCCGAACTTCTTGCCGGTGCGGGCGACGTCGGCGCGCTCACGAGTCCCGCGAGCCGTCTCGCGGCGCTTCTCGAGCTGCCAGGTGACGACGCGGTGCAGGATGTCGGCGCGGGGCTCGAGGCCGAAAATCTCGTCCTTGAGCTCGATGTCGCCGCCCTTGCCCTTGGCGTCGAGGGTTTGAACCTTGACCTTCACGTTCAGCCCTCCTGGCCTTCGGTCGCCTCGGGAGCCTCGACCGTCTCGGCCGGGGTTTCCGCGGGGGCGGTGTCATTGTTGTTGGCGACCTGCTTGAGGCCAGCGGGGAACGGCGCGTCGGCGTGGCGCGCGACCTTGACCGCGTCCTTGACGAGCAGCCAGCCGCCCTTCGAGCCGGGCACCGAGCCCTTCACGAAGATCAGGCCGCGCTCGACGTCGGTGCCGACCACTTCGAGGTTCTGCTGGGTGCGGTTCCGGTCGCCCATATGGCCGGCCATCTTCTTGTTCTTGAAGACGCGGCCGGGATCCTGGCGGTTGCCGGTCGAACCGTGCGAGCGGTGCGAGACCGAGACGCCGTGCGTCGCGCGCAGACCGCCGAAGTTCCAGCGCTTCATCGCGCCGGCGAAACCCTTGCCCTGCGTGCGACCCTGGATGTCGACGAGCTGGCCGGCGACATAATGGTCGGCCGAGATCTCGACGCCCACGTCGAGCAGCCCGTCGGCATCGACGCGGAACTCCGCGACGATCGCCTTGGGCTCCACTTCGGCCTTGCCGAAATGGCCGCGCTGCGGCTTGGCGACGTTCTTGGCCTTGGCGCTGCCCGCGCCAAGCTGGACGGCGGTGTAGCCGTCCTTGTCGGCGGTGCGCTGCGCAACCACCTGGAGACCCTCGAGCGCCAGAACCGTGACCGGCACGTGGCGGCCGTCGTCCTGGAATACGCGGGTCATCCCCAACTTCTTCGCGATCACGCCAGTGCGCATGACCTGTTGCTCCCATACAGAGGCACCCGAGAGTGGATTCCCGCGGGTGCGTGCCTCAGCCCGAAAATATGATGCGAGCCCCCGTCCGGGCTGAACCCTCCCCGAAGGAAGGGCGACGGGGGACGCAGACCCGGGCAAGCCCGGCGGTATCCCTATCTCGTTGAGCCTGTGGCTCGTGGCCTTCTCCGTCATCCCGGCGAAGCCGGGATCTCTTCAAGCCAGGCGTAATCGCCCGGAGGCCAGAGGCCCCGGCTTCCGCCGGGACGACGAGTGCGCTCGGAAGCGCGAATCTCGTGGAGGCGCGCCTTTACGTCAGCAGCGCTTCCCTGTCCACCCCTCCGTGAGAGGGATGCGACGAACTGGCTCAGGCCAGCTTGATTTCCACATCGACGCCGGCCGCGAGGTCGAGCTTCATCAGCGCGTCGACGGTCTGCGGAGTGGGCTGCACGATGTCGAGCATGCGCTTGTAGGTGCGCACCTCGAACTGCTCGCGGCTCTTCTTGTCGATGTGGGGGCCACGGTTGACCGTGAACTTCTCGATGCGCGTCGGCAGGGGAATGGGGCCACGGATGAGCGCGCCGGTGCGTCGTGCGGTGTCGGCGATGTCGCCGGTCGCCTGATCGAGCACGCGATGATCGAACGCCTTCAGGCGGATGCGGATATTCTGCGTTTCCATGTCCCTACCAATGCGAAAGAGCGGGCCCCGTATGACGAGGCTCTTGCTGTGTTGATACGCTAACCGAAGGCGCGGCCATTACAGGCGCCCTCATAAAAAAGCAACCGCCCGACACTCCTGGGAGTGCCGGGCGGCTGCCATGCTTTTCAGCTTACTTCGAGATGCCGCTGACGACGCCGGCGCCGACGGTGCGGCCGCCCTCGCGGATCGTGAAGCGCTGGCCGACGTCCATGGCGATCGGCGCGATGAGCTTGACGCCCAGCGCGACGTTGTCGCCCGGCATGACCATCTCGGTGCCCGAGGGCAGCTCGACGGTGCCGGTCACGTCGGTCGTGCGGAAGTAGAACTGCGGACGATAGTTCGCGAAGAACGGCGTGTGACGGCCGCCCTCGTCCTTCGACAGCACGTAGACGCTCGCCTTGAAGTCGGTGTGCGGCGTGATCGAGCCCGGCTTGCAG
>JAEWCK010000113.1 GCA_023390675.1 Pseudomonadota bacterium | reverse complement strand
TTATAAGACACAGGCCCGGCACGGTGACGCTCTCGATCGTCAGCAGCTCGCCGCCCACCTCGGTCGAGGCGAGCCCGGTGACCGCGCCGATCTGATGCTCCTCCTCGCTGAGCCCGTGGCGGTATTTCTGCACCCCCGCGAACTCGTGGAGGTTCTCGGGGGTGACGGTGACCGAAGCCTGCTTGCCTTCGAGGATGCGGCGCAGCGCCTTGCGCGCGAGCTTCGCGATCTCGCGCTCGAGGGTGCGGACGCCCGCCTCGCGCGTGTATTTCTGGATCAGCGCGCGCAGGCCCTCGTCGGTGAGGGTAAACTCGCCGGCCTTCAGCCCATGCGCCTCGATCTGCTTCTCGATCAGGTGCCGCTTGGCGATCTCGACCTTCTCATCCTCGGTATACCCTTCGAGCCGGATGATCTCCATACGGTCGAGCAGCGGCTGGGGGAGGTTGAGCGAATTCGCGGTGGTGACGAACATCACGTCCGAAAGATCGATGTCGATCTCCAGATAATGGTCGTTGAACTTGTTGTTCTGCTCCGGATCGAGCACCTCGAGCAGCGCCGAGGCGGGATCGCCGCGAAAATCCTGGCCAAGCTTGTCGATCTCGTCGAGCAGGAACAGCGGATTGCTCGTGCCGGCCTTGCGCAGATTGGTGACGATCTTGCCGGGGAGCGAGCCGATATAGGTGCGACGGTGGCCGCGGATCTCGGCCTCGTCGCGCACGCCGCCCAGGGACTGGCGGATGAACTCGCGGCCGGTGGCCTTGGCGATCGACTTGCCGAGCGAGGTCTTGCCGACGCCCGGGGGGCCGACGAGGCACAGGATCGGGCCCTTCAATTTGTTGGTGCGCGCCTGGACCGCGAGATATTCGACGATCCGGTCCTTGACCTTCTCGAGGGCATAATGGTCCGCATCGAGGACCTTCTCGGCCTCGACCAGATCCTTCTTTAGCTTGGACTTCTTGCCCCAGGGGAGCCCGAGCAGCACGTCGAGATAGTTGCGCACGACGGTGGCCTCGGCGCTCATCGGCGCCATGGTCTTGAGCTTCTTGAGCTCGCCCTGCGCCTTGCTACGCGCTTCCTTCGAGAGCTTGAGCGTGGCGATCTTCTGGGTCAGCTCGGCGATCTCGTCGCCGTCGCCTTCCTCGCCTTCGTTGCCCAGCTCGCGCTGGATCGCCTTCAGCTGTTCGTTGAGATAATATTCGCGCTGGGTCTTCTCCATCTGGCGCTTGACGCGGCTGCGGATCTTCTTCTCGACCTGCAGCACGCCGAGCTCGCCCTCCATAAAGGCGAATACCATCTCCAGCCGCTTCTGCGGATCGGTCTCGATCAGCAGCGACTGCTTGTCGGCGACCTTGACCGCAATGTTGCCGGCGACCGCATCGGCGAGGCGCGAGGCGTCGTCGAGCTCGGCGAGCTGGACGGCGGTCTCGGCGGGCAGCTTGCGATTGAGCTTGGCGTAATTCTCGAACTGGTCGACCACCGAGCGCATCAGCGCCTGGACCTCGGTCCCTTCGACTGCATCCTCGTCGACCGGAGTGACCTGCGCGGTGAGGAACGCGCCGCTCTCGTCGAGCGAGGCGAGCTGGCCGCGCTCCTTGCCCGACACGAGCACGCGCACGGTGCCGTCGGGCAGCTTGAGCAGCTGGAGGACTTCGGCCGAGACGCCGGTGTCGTAGAGGTCGTCGCGGCGCGGATCGTCCTCGGCCGGATCGAGCTGCGCGACGAGGAAAATCTCCTTGTCGTCGGCCATCGCCGCTTCGAGCGCGGCAACCGACTTGTCGCGGCCGACGAAGAGGGGCACGATCATGTGGGGGAAGACGACGATGTCGCGAAGCGGAAGAACGGGGTAGGACTGCTTCATGGATACTCCTGGGGCCCGATCGGGCCCTTCTCCCACACTATATGGTGGCGTCGCCAGCGGCATCAATCGCAGGGCGATGATTACCGGTGGATTACTGCTGCCGTTCGCGGCGCGGGCATCGGTCGGGCGCGGCGTACGCGCGCTCAGCTGGGAAGGACGCGCGCATGCCAGCGTCGGCGGGCGCGAGCTCGATCTCGTGTCGCAGACCCGGCTCGTGTTGCCGATGCTCTCCGTGCGCTCGAAGAGCTGGATCGTGTCGGAAGGCCCCGAAAAGGCGCGCACATTGGCGCTGGAGCCCGACGGCGCCTGGGTTGAGCTGCCTGCGGGCAAGCGGCCGATCCCTGTCGACATGGCGATCCACGAGCGGCAGCAATATGCGATCTACGCGCAACTGCTGATCGCGCTCTCGAAGCGGCGCAGGCCGGGCACGACGCTCGCGCTGTCGAACCTGCCCTATCCCGACGTCGCGTTCGCCATCGGGCCCGACGGCCGCCCCGTCGCCGCCGATGTGACCGTCGATGCGCCCGAGCCGGGCAAGCCGCGCATCGCCGAGCACCTGACCTTCGCGGGGCGCATCGAGGACAAGGGTATCGCCTGGCCTGAGACCATTACCATCGCGCAGGACGGCAAGCCCTATTTCACGCTCCACGTCTCTCGCTTTACCGTAGAACTCGCCTGAAGGAGGCTCCGATCCGCACTTCGCTCCTGCTCGCCGCTTCGGCGCTCGCGCTCGCCGCCTCCCCTGCCCTCGCCCAGGTCAAGCCGGGCGAGCCGCCGATCACGGCGGTCACGCAGCAATCGGGCGGCCCGATCGCACCCGAGCGTGCGGCGCTCCACCTCGACCATGTCGATCTCGCGATCGAAGTGTTCCCCGAGACGCAGAAGCTGGCGGGCACCGCGACGCTGACGCTGAGCACCGCCGCGCCGCAGACCGCGCTGCTGATCGACCTGGACAAGAATTTGCCGGTGAGCGCGATCAGCCTCGACGGCAAGGCGCTCAAGCCCGCCCAGTGGTCGAACCCGGAGGGGCGGCTCGTCATCCGACTGCCGCATCCGCTCAAGGCCGGCGGGCGCGCGACGGTGAAGATCGTCTATGGCGGCACGCCGCACGTCGCGGTGCGGGCGCCGTGGGACGACGGGCTCGTCTGGGCGAAGACTCCGACCGACCGCAAGCCGTGGATCGCCACCACCGCGGAGGGCTATGGCTGCGACCTGTTCTGGCCATGCCTCGATTTCCCCAAGGGCGAGCCCGACACGGTCGACCTGCACATCACGGTGCCCAAGGGCCTGAAGGCGCCCGCCAACGGCATCTTCAAGGGGATGGACACGCTCCCCGACGGGCGCACCGTGTGGAACTGGCACGCGCGCAGCCCCAATCCCTATTCGGTCGCGCTCCAGATCGGGCCGTACAAGGAGCTCGCCGCGACCTATGAGAGCCCGTACGGCAACAAGTTCGGCATCTTCTACTGGTATCTGCCCGGGCGCGACGAGAAGGCGCAGGGGCTGTTCGACGAGTTCGCGCCGACCCTCGATTTCTACGAGAATCTGATCGGCCCCTATCCGTGGGGCGACGAGAAGATGGGCGTGGTCGAGACGCCGCATCTCGGCATGGAGCACCAGACGATCAACGCGTACGGCAACAACTACAAGAAGACGCCGTCGGGCTTCGACGAGATCTTCCAGCACGAGCTCGGCCACGAATGGTTCGGCAACCAGATGTCGGCGGCGAACTGGGACGATTACTGGCTGCACGAGGGCTACGCGCAATATATGCAGCCGCTCTACGGCCGCTGGCGCGAGGGCGAGGCGCGCTATGCCGCGATGATGGACGATTTCCGGATGCAGATCCGCAACCTCGCTCCCATCGTCTCGGGCAAGATCAAGACCGAGGAAGAGGTCTATGAGGAGGAGAAGGGCGGCCCCGGACAGGACATCTACGTCAAGGGCGCCTGGGTGCTTCATACGCTGCGCAACCTGATCGGCGACGACAGGTTCTTCGAGGCGACGCGTCGCCTCGTCTATGGCCGCCCCGATCCCAGGCCGGGCAATTTCACTCCGCGCTTCGCCTCGACTCCCGAATATATCGACATCGTCAACAAGGTGACGGGGAAGGACATGAACTGGTTCTTCGACGTCTATCTCAAGCAGGCGGCGCTCCCCGAGCTGGTCGAGCAATGGGGCGCGGGCAAGCTGTTCCTGACGTGGAAGACCCCCGCCAACCTGCCCTTCCCGATGCCCGTCGAAGTCTCGATCGACGGCAAGGTCCGCAAGGTGGCGATGGACGGCGGCAAGGCCGAGATCGACGTGCCGCAGGGCGCGCACGTCGTGGTCGATCCCAATTCGCGCGTGCTGCGCCGCTCCGAAGCGGTCGAGGCGTATCAGCGCTACATGTTCCGGAGGCAGTGATGCTCAAATTGGTCGATCCCCAGCCGACGAGCGTCTACGCGGTCGTAGCGCTGTTCGGCAGCCTGTTCGTCTGGGCCGTGGCGCTGCTCGTGGCGCGAAGCCGGCGCGGAGGCGCGACGGAAACCACCGCGCGGCGCGATTCGGGGTCGATGGCCGGCGTGGCGGTGCAGGCGCTCGGCTTCGCGGCAGTGGGTTTCGGACCGGTCAAGATGATCCTCGGCGCTCCAGACGCGTTCGCGATCGGCGAACTGGCGCTTGTACTGGCGCTGATGGGGGCGACGATTGCGCTGTTCGCCGCCTCGTCGCGCGCGATGGGCCGCAACTGGGCGATCGTCGCGCGCACGCGGGAGGATCACCAGCTCGTCACCTGGGGACCCTTCGCCTGGGTCCGCAATCCGATCTACTCCGCGCTGTTCATCTGGCTGCTGACGATGGCGATCGCGCTCGGCCATTGGCGCGGGGTGATCCTCGCCGTTCCGCTCTACTGGATCGGCACCTGGATGCGCGTGACGCGCGAGGAGAAGCTCCTCCGCGCGCAGTTCGGCGCTGCGTATGACGCCTATGCCGCGCGCGTGAAGCGCTTCGTGCCCGGCCTTATCTAGCCGTCGGGCCGCAGCATCTTCGCCAGGGCATAGGCGAACACCACCTGCCACGGCGTGTAGATCTTGAGCATCTGCACCCACGCGCTCACCATCCCGTCGCTCTTCGCGCCGGTGGTGAGGTAGAGGTACACGCCCATGCTGCCGACCAGCGCCAGCACGATCGTCCAGAACACCGCGAAGATCAGCATCACCGGGCCCGAGCGGAGCAGCCCGAACACGCCGCACAGCGCAAATGCGCCGATCGCGCCGATCGCGCCGCCGAGCAGGCCCGGCACCCACGCCTCCTGCCCGCGCGAGACCTGCACTGCCGCCTGCACCGCGAAATAGTGCATCGCCGTGAACCCGACGAGCAGCACGACCACCTTCTGCCACATGCGGTAATCGCGCGTCCGCCAGAGCAGCGGCAGCGCGAACAGCGGGGTGACCCAGATATTGCCGTTGGTGATATTCGCGGCGACCACGATCAGCAGCCCGATCGCGTACAGAATATGCCCGATGATCAACCACTTGAAGACCTCGAACCCCGCACCGTCGAGCGCAAGGTTGAAAGACGCATGAAATTCGAGGCCGTCGTCCTCTTCGAGGATCGCATGATCAGACATAGGAACTCTCCTCATATCCGACTCTTGTCCGCGCAGAGTGCGCCTCCCGGCCTTGCGGGTCAATGACATAGGCCACTTGCGCAGACATGCAGGCCGCGCGATGCTCTCCCCGTCGCCTCTGGGGGGAAGCGCGCATGAGCGATCCGAAGCTGTGGAATCCCGATCTCGCGCCGACCGGCCCGGCGCAGCGGAGCTGGGCGTGGTATCATTATGCCGCGCTCTGGGTGGGCATGATCGTCGCGGTGCCGGCCTGGATGCTTGCCGCCGGGCTGATCGAGCAGGGCATGTCGGCGGGACAGGCGGCGCTGACCGTGCTGCTCGGCAACGCGATCGTCCTCGTGCCGATGCTGCTGATCGGCCATGCCGGCGCGCGCTACGGCATTCCCTATGCCGTGCTCGTCCGCGCCTCGTTCGGAACGACCGGCGCGCGGCTGCCCGCGATCGCCCGCGCGCTGGTCGCGTGCGGCTGGTACGGCATCCAGACGTGGATCGGGGGCGAGGCGCTGCTGACACTGCTCGGCATCCTCGCGGGCGCCGACCTGCGCGGCAGCCCGCTGCCGCTGCTCGACATCGGCCCCGGCCAGCTTGCCGCCTTCCTCGCCTTCTGGGCGATCCAGCTCTTCTTCGTGCGCAAGGGGCTGCTGACGATACGGCGGCTCGAGACCTGGACCGCGCCCGTCAAGATCCTGATCTGCGTCGCGCTGGTCTGGTGGGCGATCGACGCGGCCAAGGGCCTCGGCCCGATCCTGTCCGAGCCTTCCGAATTCGTGCCCGGTATGCCGCGCGAAGGGCAGTTCTGGCAGACCTTCTGGCCCGCGCTCACCGCGATGATCGGCTATTGGGCGACGCTCGCGCTCAACATCCCCGATTTCACGCGCTTCGCCCGCTCACAAAGAGACCAGATCATCGGCCAATCGATCGGCCTGCCGCCGATGATGGGACTGATCGCGCTCGCCAGCGTGATCACGACGAGCGCGACAGTGGTGATCTATGGCCATGCGATCTGGGATCCGGTCACCCTCGCCGGCCGCTTCGACGGGCCGCTGGTGCTGCTCGGGCTGATCGTGATCAGCGTCGATACCGTCTCGTGCAACATCGCCGCGAACCTCGTCTCCTCGGCTTATGACTTCTCGTCGCTCTGGCCCGCGCGGATCAGCTACCGCACCGGGGGGATGATCACCGCGGCGATCGCGATCCTGATCATGCCGTGGAAGCTGCTCGCCTCGACCGGCGGGTACATCTTCGTCTGGCTCGCGGGCTATTCGGCGCTGCTCGGGCCGATCGCGGGCATCCTGATCGCCGATTACTGGATCGTCCGCCGCGCGCGGATCGACGTCGACGCGCTCTATCGCGCCGACGGCGCCTATGCCTATCGCGGCGGCTGGAATCCCGCGGCGCTGGCCGCCTTCGCCGCGGGCGTGCTGCCGAACCTTCCCGGCTTCATCGCCACCGCGGCGCCCCGGAGCATCGCCGTCGCGCCCGCGTGGATGGCGATCTACACCTGGGCGTGGTTCGTCGGACTGTTCGTCGCGCTCGCCGTCTATGCCGCGCTGATGCGCCTCAGCCCGGCCGCCGCCCGATCCTGAGCAGCCAGGCGAGGAAGAAGGCGAGGCACGCCTGCCACGGCAGGTGGACGCATTCGAACCAGAAGACGAAGCGCGACGAATGCAGCTCCGGATCGAAGGCGAGCGCGTCGGTCAAGGCCAGTCCCTGCGCTATGCCGAGCGCGCCGAGCACCGTGAGCGCGCCGACCGCGAGCAGGGCGATCGTG
>JAEWCK010000002.1 GCA_023390675.1 Pseudomonadota bacterium | reverse complement strand
TCCTCCTCTTCGGCCCCGGTTATGCCGGCTCCCGCCTGATCGCGCGCTTCGCGCCGCACGGCTGGCGCATCGCCACCGTCACCCGCGAGACCTTCGCCGACCGCGCCCGCACCGAGTTCGAGATTGCCCACGCGACGCACATCGTCTCGACCGTAGCGCCCGAAGCCGATCGCGACCCGGTTCTCGCCGGCTACGGCCCCCAGCTCGCCGCAAGCAAAGCCTGGCTCGGCTATCTCTCCTCGACCGGCGTCTATGGCGACACCGGCGGCGCGTGGGTCGACGAAAGCGCCCCGATCACCCCTGGCCGCCGTACCGCCCGCGCCCAAGCCGACACCGCCTGGGGCGAGCTCCCCAACGCCCGCCTCTTCCGCTTGCCCGGCATCTACGGTCCCGGCCGATCGCCGCTCGACCGCATCCGCCCGCGCATCGACGCGCCCGGCCAGGTCTTCAGCCGCATCCATGTCGACGATCTGGTCGAGGGCGTGATCGCCGGCTTTGACGGCCCTCCGGGCGCGTACAACCTCGCCGACGATCTGCCCGCCGCGCAGGCCGATGTCATCGCTTATGCCTGCCGCCTGCTCGGCCGCGACATCCCGCCGCTCGTCCCGCTCGAATCAGCCGGCCTCACGCCGCAGGCCCGCGCCTTCTATGCCGAGAACCGCCGCGTCGCGAACGGCAAGGCCAGGCGCCTGCTCGGCTGGCGCCCGCTTTACCCCGACTACCGGTTCGGCCTGCGCGCCCTGAGCGCGATCACCAGCCCCGCGATCACCAGCGCCGCGCCGCCGCCCGCGAGCACCGACCAGCGATAGCCTTCGAACAAGGTCGAGAGCAGCATCGCGATCACCGGGATCAGCACGCTGGTATAGGCCGCCTTGGCCGGCCCGATCGTCTGGATCAGCCGGAAATAGAGGCTGAACGCCACCGCCGATCCGAATATGCCGAGATAGAGGATGCCGAGCGTGTAGCTCGGCCGCGGGTCGAACACCGGCGCGCCCGTCGTCGCGAGGGCGAACGCGCCGTCGAGCGCGCCGCCGGCCAGCATCGCCCAGCCCACCATCGCCGCCATCGGACAGGATTTGGCGATGCCGGTCGCCTGCATGACATTGGCGACCGAGGCGCAGAGCACGCCCGAAAGCGCGAGCCCGATCCCCGCGAAGGTCTCCGCGGTCCCCGCCGGGCTCAGCCGCGCCTCATGAACGAAGAGCAGGGCCACGCCCGCGATCGCGACCACCGATCCGATCAGCAGCTGCCGCCCCATGCGCTGGCCGAGGAAGATGCGCGCGAGGATCGCGTTTGGAACGAGCAGCAATGCGAACACCACCGCAACCACGCCCGAAGTGATGTGCCCCTCGGCGCGGTAGACGAAGTTGAAGTTGAGCACGAACTGCATCAGCCCGAGCAGGACCGCGAAACCCATGCCGCGCGCGTCGAGCCAGAGCCGCTCGCGGCGCATCGCGCCCCAGGCGAGCATCGCGAGGCCGCCCACCGTGAAGCGCCACGTCACCGACCAGCTCGCCGGCGCGACGGCGATCTGGTCCTTGATGACGAGCCAGGTCGAGCCCCAGATCAGCGTGACGATCGCGAAGGGGATCAGCACTTCGAGCCGCGTCGAATTGGGCTTCGTCAAGTCGCCATCCCCGTAATCGTTCAACGCGACATAATGATATAAAGATATCTTTATATCTGGTCAAATCACAGCGCGGCGATCGCCTCCGCCAGCGGCCGGATCGCGTCCTCGCTCTGGTCCCACGACACCACCAGCCGCGCCTCGCTTACGCCCCAGTCGTAGAAATCGAAGCCCAATGCGCGGAGCGACGCGGCCTCCGCGGCGGTCACGCGAACGAACACTTCATTGGCCTCGACCGGATAGACCAGCCGCTCCCCCGCCGCTTCCGCCAGCAATCGCGCCCCGGCATTGGCGGCGCGCGCATTGCGCAGCCACAAATCGCCCTCGAGCATCGCAAGGATCTGCGCTGCCAGATAGCGCCCCTTGGAGAAGAGCAGCCCCGCGCGCTTGCGGCGATAGAGCGTCGCCTCGGCGAGCTCGGGCCTGAAGAACACCAGCGCCTCGGCGCTCATCCCGCCGTTCTTGACGCAGCCGAAGCTCAACGCGTCGACTCCCGCGCGCCACGTCACTTCGCCCGGATGGCAGCCGAGATGCGCGACGGCATTGGCGAAGCGCGCCCCGTCCATGTGCAGCCCCAGCCCGCGCGTCCTGGCGAGCTCGCCGATCGCTGCGACTTCGTCGGGCGCATAGACCAGCCCGTATTCGGTCGCGTTGGTGATCGAGATCGCGTGCGGCTGGACCTGATGCACGTCGTTGCGGATCGGATCGATCACCGCCTGGATCGCTTGCGGAGTCAGCTTCGCCCCCGGCCCGTCGCCGGCCAGCAGCTTGGCACCATGCGTGTAGAATTCGGGCGCGCCGCATTCGTCGACATTGATATGGGCCTCGCGGTGGCACACCACGCCGCCATAAGGCGGGCAGAGCGCGGCGAGCGCGAGACTGTTCGCCGCGGTCCCCGTCGGCACCCACAGCGCGCGCACCTGCGTCCCGAACAGCTCGGAGAACGCCCCGTCGAGCGCCTTCGACCAGCGGTCCCCATTATAAGCGGTGTCGAGCTGGTTCACTTGCCCGAGCGCGGCGAGCACTTCGGGGCAGACGGCGGCGGCATTGTCGGAGAAGAAGCGCATGTCCACCCTCTGCGGATGCGCGCGCTTCAGGTCAACGCTCGTCCCCGCGCCGGTCCTCGGGCGGCGGGCCGCGGCGGTCGCGCTCGCGATCGGAGGGGGGCGGGCCGTAGCGATCAACCGGCTCCTCGCCTTCCTCGTCGGGGTCCTCGCCGGGGCGGATCACTTGCGTCTGGATCCCCGTCCCCTGGATGAATTCGTCCGCGGCGTTGAGGACATCGTCCAGATCGAGATCGATTCCGCTGTTCGCGTCGGGCTCCACCGTCGGCTCGGGCGGCGGGATGTGCAGGTCGAGCGCGCGTGTCATGAAGTCGCGCCACACCCGCGCCGGAAGCCCGCTCCCCGAAAGCCCCGGGTTGGGCGAATTGTCGTCGTTCCCCAGCCACACCCCGCAGACGATCCCGCCCGCATAGCCGATGAACAGCGCGTCGCGGTTGTCTTGCGTCGTGCCCGTCTTGCCATAGGTCGGGATCGGCAGCGCCGCGCCGCGCCCGGTGCCGGTCTGCACCACCGTCTCGAGCAGCGACCTGAGGTCGTCCAGCTGCCGCCCGTTGATCCGCTGCGGCGCACCCAGCCTTTTGGCGAGCCAGTCGCTCGCCGAATCGTCGTCCGAAAGCCCCTGCGGGCGCACCGGATACGACCCGTTGGCCACCGCCGCATAAGCTGCGGTCAGTTCGAGCAGCGACACCGTCGAGGTACCGAGCGCGATCGAGGCGTCGTTCCCGATCGGCGTCGAGATGCCGAGGTCGCGCGCCGCTTGCCGCACCGCGCCCACGCCGACCTGCTGCGTGATCCGCGCCGCCACCACGTTCGAGGATTTGGCAAAGGCCTGTCGCAGCGTGATCCGCCCGGCATAGCTGTCATGGCTGTTCTCGGGCGACCAATTGCCGATCTTGACCGGCGAATCGTCGACGATCGTCTCGGGAGTCATTCCGTCCCGCAACGCCGCCAGATAGACGAACAGCTTGAACGTCGACCCCGGCTGGCGCCGCGCCTGCGTCGCGCGATTGAACGGGCTCTGGGCGTAGTTCTTGCCGCCCACCATCGCGATCACCCGGCCGTCGGGATGCATCGCGACGATCGCGATCTGCGACTTGCGGAGGCCGGCGCCGCGCACCGCGCGCTCGGCCGCGTCCTGCGCGCGGCTCTCGAGCGTCGTCTGCACTTCCTGCTCGGAGGCGACCGCGCCCGCCCGGTCGCGCGCCTGCGGCAGCACCCAGTCGGCGAAATAGGTGCCGTTGGGCAGGTCCTCGGCGCCTTTGCTGACGTGGAGCACCGCGGGGCGCACGGCCGCCGCCTCGGCCTTGTCGAGCAGCCCCGCCGCGACCATCGCCCCGATCACCAGCTTCTGTCGCTCGCGCGCGCCCTTCAGATTGCCCGTCGGGGCGAGCCGGCTCGGCGCCTGCACCAGCCCCGCGAGCAAGGTCGCCTGGCTGATCGACAGGTCCTCGGGCGCGACGCTGAAATAATGCTTCGCCGCCGCGCGCAGGCCGTAGACATTGTCGCCGAAATAGACGTTCGAGAGATAGCGCGACAGGATCTCGTCCTTCGAGAGCCACGCCTCGAGCCAGAAGGCAATCAGCACTTCCTGGAACTTGCGCGCCGCGGTGCGGTCCGAGCTCAGGAACGCGTTCTTGGCGAGTTGCTGGGTGATCGTGCTCCCGCCCTGCGAACCGCCCGAGCTGGAGATGTTGTGGACCAGCGCGCGCATGATCCCGCGCGGATCGACGCCCCAATGGCCGTAGAAGCGTCTGTCCTCGATCGCGATGAACGCGTCGCGGACGTGCTTGGGCAGCTTGGCGGCATCGACCGGCGCGTCGATCACTGCGCCGCGCCGCGCGATCGGCTTGCCCTCGGCCGATAGCAGCGTGATAGAGGGCGGCGCGGGCGGCTGGAGCGACTTGGAGAGCGGCGCGGTCAGCGCCAGCCATGCGACTGCGGCGATGAACAGGAAAACGAACCCGGCGGCCGCGCGGCTCGCCCATTTCCAGTAATTGCGCTTGCGGACGACCACCGGAAGGTTGGTCGTATAGCCGCCTGCCGGGAGCGGTTCGGCGGCTACAGGTC
>JAEWCK010000010.1 GCA_023390675.1 Pseudomonadota bacterium | reverse complement strand
GCCACCTCCCCCTCCGGGGGAGGATTTGAGTGGCTCAATTCGCCACGTAGCAGCTTTCGCCCGCCAGCTTGAGCTTGCCGCACAGCTCCCTGGCCTGCCCGTTCGAGCCGGCGTTGACGCGCAGCCGCCACACGGCCTTGCCGTTGCTGTCGCCCTTCTCGACCGATTTGCCCAGCGGCGCGAGATACGCGAAGCGCTTCGAGAGGCGCGTCCACGCGGCGTTGGCGCCGCCTTCGTCCGGAAAGGCGCCGAGCTGGATCAGCGCGCCCGAACCCGCCGGTTGGGGCGCAGGCGCCGCGGCGACGGGCCTTGGCTGGGGCTGACTCGCAGCCGAAGGGATCGCGACGGTCGCGGTCTTCTCGCCTGCGCCCTGCCCGCCTGCAGCAGTGACTTTGTGGCCGTCGACCGGCGCTTCGGGAAGCGCGTCGGCGTTGATGCTGGCGTTGCCCAGCTCGCCCCGGCTCGTGGCGAAGACCGCGTCGCCCTCGCCCTCGGCCTTCATTCCGCCGGGCTCGTCGGGCTTGACCTTGTAGTCGCCTTCCTGCGCGTTGATCAGCTCGCCATTTCCGGCGAGGCCGCGCTGGGTCTGCCACCAATAGTAGCCGAAAGCGCCTGCGCCGACGACAAGCAGCAGCAGCACGACCAGCAGCAATATGCGCCCGATCGACGGCCCTTCGCGATAATCGTCCTCAACCGTCTCGAGCCAGGGCAGGCGATCATCGTCGCCATAACCTTCCCCCGCACGCACGTTCATTACTCTACATCTCCTGGACGGCTTCGACGCCCATCAGCGCAAGGCCATTACGGACAATTTGCCCGATCGCCTGCGCCAGATAAAGCCGCGCGCACGTTAACCTTACCTGTTCAGGAATGAGGAATCGACGCTCGGGATTGTCGTTTCCGAGATTGTAGAGCGAATGGAATTCGCTGGCCAAGTCATAGAGATAAAAGGCGATCCTGTGCGGCTCGCGCGCCGAGGCGGCAGATTCGACGATCCGCGGGAATTGCGCGGCGACCTTGGCCACGGCGAGCTCGCGTGTATCGAGAAGGGACAGGTCCACATCGGGACACTCGATCCCCGCCTCCGCAGCGCGACGATGCACCGACGCAATGCGGGCGTGCGCGTACTGGACGTAGAAGACCGGATTCTCCTTGGTGGTCTCGACCACCTTGGCGAAATCGAAGTCCATCTGCGCGTCGGCCTTGCGCGTGAGCATGGTAAAGCGGACGACGTCCTTGCCGACTTCGTTGACGACGTCGGCGAGCGTGACGAAATTGCCCGCGCGCTTGGACATCTTGACCGGCTCGCCGGCGCGCAGCAGCCGCACCATCTGGACGAGCTTGACGTCGAAGCGCGTCTCGCCGCCGGTCAGCGCCTGCACCGCCGCGACGATGCGCTTGACCGTCCCGGCATGGTCCGCGCCCCAGATGTCGATCAGCGCATCGGCGGTCTGGGCCTTCTGGAAATGATAAGCGAGGTCGGCGCCGAAATAGGTCCAGCTGCCGTTCGACTTCTTGATCGGACGGTCCTGGTCATCCCCAAACTGCGTCGAACGGAACAGCGGCAGCTCGACCGGCTCCCAATCCTCGGGCGTCTCGCCCTTGGGCGCTTCGAGCACGCCGTCATAAACGAGATCGTGTTCGCGCAGCCACTTCTCGGCCTCTTCGGGCTTCCCCGCGGCCTGGAGCACGGCCTCGGATGAGAACAGGTCGTGGTGGATGCCGAGCAGCGCGAGATCGGCCTTGATCATCTCGAGCATCGCCGCGACCGCTTCCTTGCGGAACAGCACGAGCCAATCGCTCTCGGGCTTGCCGACGAACGCATCGCCATGCCCGGCGGCGAGCTTCGCGCCGACCGGCTTCAGATAGTCGCCCGGATAGAGCCCCTCGGGAATCTCGATGCTCTCGCCCAGCGCCTCGCGATAGCGCAGGTGCGCCGAGCGCGCGAGCACGTCGACCTGCTCGCCCGCGTCGTTGACGTAATATTCGCGGATCACCTTGTGCCCGACGAATTCGAGCAGGCTGGCGAGCGCGTCGCCGACCACCGCGCCGCGGCAATGCCCCATATGCATCGGACCGGTCGGGTTGGCCGAGACATATTCGACGTTGACCGTCGTCCCCGCGCCCACCATCGAGCGGCCATAGTCTGCGCCGGCGTCGATGATCGTCCGTAGCTCGTCGCGCCATGTATCGTCGGTGAGCGTCAGGTTGATGAACCCCGGCCCCGCGACCGAAACGGCCGCGACTTCGTCGAGCTTCTCCAGCTCGGTGGCGATCTTGTCGGCGAGCGCGCGCGGATTGGTCCCCGCGGGCTTGGCGAGCACCATTGCCGCGTTGGTCGCGAGATCGCCGTGCGAGGTGTCGCGCGGCGGCTCGACGGTCACCGCGCGTCGCTCCAGCCCTGCGGGCAGATCACCCGCGAGAACGAGCGCGTCCAGAGCAAGGTTCAGATGCGCGGCGAAACGGGCGTAGAGCGTCATTGCGGTTCCAGTGGTGCACGGAAGCGCGCGCTCTAGCGGATGCGGCGCGGCTGCGCCACACCTCCGGTCAGCTGCGAATGATATCCTGGATCGCCCGCTCGCCCTTCAGGTCCGGAAACAGCTTCGCCTGCGCCTGCGCCGGCGTCAGGTCGAAATGCTGCGAGACCGCGCTCGCGATCACCGTATCGAGCCCGGTGGTGGGCTTCAGATCGCGGTTCTCGTAGAGCGCAGCGTCGGCCAGCCCCGGCCAGTCGCCGAGCACGCGCCCGCCATTCACGGCGCCGCCGACCAGCATCGCGAGCGAGCCGGTGCCGTGATCGGTCCCCTGCGTGCCGTTGACGCGCACGGTCCGGCCGAACTCGGTGGCGACGAGCACCACCGTGTCGTTCCACAACGGCCCGAGCCCGGTCTGCAGCGCGCCGATCATCGCGTCGAGCCCGCGCAGTTGCCCGGTCAGCCGACCGCGCTGGCCCGCATGCGTATCCCAGCCGCCGGTCTCGATCATCGCGATCCGCGCGCCGCCGGGCGCCGTGAGCAGCCTGGCGGCGAGCGCGCCCGTGGCGGCGGCATTCTTGCCGTTGTCGGCAGCCATGTCGCTGGTCAGCGTCCGCGTCTGCGTCGCCTGCTCCCACAGCCCGTGAAGCTGGGCGTCGCCCGCATACATCTGCGTGACTCGCGTCATCAGGTCGTCGGTAGCGTCGGGAAGCGCCGACGGCGCGTAGCTCGCCACCTCGACCGGTCCGCGGAGCGCCATCGGCACCGTCGCGGCAAGCGCGATCGCCTTGTCCTCGGCGGGCAGCAGACTGAGCATCCGGTTGAGCCAGCCGTCGCGGACCGCATAGGCCGACGTGCCCCCGGTCTCGAGGACGTTCTGTCCGTCGAAATGCGAGCGGTCGCGATAGGGCGACGCGACGGCGTGGACGAACAGCGCCTGCTTCGCGCCGTAGAGCCCGTGAAGATTGGTCATCGCCGGGTGCAGCGCAAAGGTCGAATCGAGCTTCGGCGCATTCGCGAAATCCTCGGCAAGGCTGCCGCGCTGGCTGACGAAGGCGGGGTCGCCGACCGGCGCCAGCGTGCCGAGCCCGTCGGCCGCGCCGCGCTGGATGATGAAGACGAAGCGCCGCTCAGTCTTCGCCGAAGCGAAGGCCACGCGCGCGCCGAGGCTGGTGGTGAGGATGGCGGTGGCGCCGAAGGCCACGAAGCTGCGACGGTTCAACATAGGACCTACCTCCGCATGAATTCGGGTGCAACGAGCATCAGTGCGATGCCCTGTCCGGGGCTCTCGGCCCGCGCGATCGATTGCGCGGTGCTATCGCTCAGCGCGCCGGGAAAAAGCTGCGCAGCGCGCTGGCGCGCGTCGATCGTGTCGCGGGTACGCGCCGCCATGCGCTCCGCCGCCTCTACCCGGCGCATGATGGCATCGGGTCCTGCCCAGGCGCCGGCGACGTCGTCCCAGCCCGCGGGCGAGCCCGGCTTCCACACCGGCTGGCCGAGCTGATTGAGCAGGCCGGTGGCGACCTGCGGCTGAAGCTGGGTGGTGCCGAGCGCACGCATCGCCGAGATCGACCATTCCCAAGGCGACTTGAACTTGAGCGGCTGCGGCGCCCAGCATTCGGGCGAGGCGATCAGCGCGCGGTAGACGGTCGGCAAGTGGCCGCCCGAGGACAGATACGCCTTCTCCAGCCGCGCGACGACCGGCGCGGGCGGATCGTCTCCCGCGAAGTGCCTGGCGAGCTTGGTCGCGATGTGCTTCGCGGTGGCGGGATGCGTCGCCAGATAGTCGAGCACGTCGGAAGCCTGCTTCTCGCCCGCCTCTCCCCAGCTCTTGCCGAGGATCGTGCGCGTGCCCGGCTCGTGGAGCCGTTCGGCGAAGACATAGGTGCCGGTCTCGCCATCGGTGCCGGTGAAGCGCGCGGCGCGGGCGCGGCCGAGCCCGTTGACCGTCCAGCCGGTCATCGCGCGCGCGAACTCGGTGACGTCGGCCTGGGTATAGACGGTCCGCACGCCCAAGGTGTGGAGCTCCATGATCTCGCGTGCGAGGTTCTCGTTGAGCCCCGCGCGCTGGCCGTTGCCTCGGCGCTGCGCGATCTGGCCGGCCATCGAATTGGGCCCGATCGACTGCGCCTGATCGAGGTAGATCAGCATCGCAGGATGCCGCTCGACGGCGTGGAGCATGTCGCCGAACTTGCCCATGATATGCGGGCGGATCGCCTCGAACTCGAGTGTGCCCACCAATCCTATTACCTGGAGCTTGTCCGCCGACACCGCGAAATGATTCGCCCAGAAATGGACGAGCCGCTCGGCGAAGGGCGTCGGCGAGTTGATCGCGGCGAGCGCGCGCGCATTGACGGCGCCGACATAATAGTCCTGGGCCTGCCGCCGCGCGAAGCGCCGCGCCTGCGCGAGCGGGTCGTTGCGATCGATGCCATCCTTGCGTGTCTTGGCCGGAGCGCCTTCCTGCATCTGTGCGCCCGCGGCCATGTCCTGCATTGCCGCGCCCTGCATGTTCGCGTCCTGCGCCATAGGCGGCCTGGCCGCGGCAGGCCGGGGGGTCGCCTGCCGCCGCTTGCCGCCATTCTCCTGGCGGAGCATCCGCGTCTGCTCGTAATATTCGGCGAGATCGGCGGCGACGCGCGTGCTGGGCGGAAGGGCAGCGATCCCTTGCGGGCGCGGTTCGAAGCGCTCGATCTGACCGAGCAGCCATTGCCGGGCGTCCTTGCCCGGATCCTCGCCCGGGCGCGCGCCGAGCCCGAAGCGATTGAGTGCGATGCTGGCGTCCGTCATCCGACATCCCCTGTGCGACCTGTGCCCGGATTAGGCCCCAAGTGTCGCACAAGTTTGTCACCCACTCGGCTCGTCCGCACGCTGCCCCGGCTCGTCGCAAGCAACCACTAGAATCCTTCGGGCAGCTCCACCGGGCCCACGGCCTCCTTGTACCGGGCGATCGCGTAGCGATCGGTCATCCCGGCAATGAAGTCGGCGATATGGCGGCTCCGCCAGGGCTCTTCCGCGGGGAGCGAACCGGCCCATTCCGCGCCCATCCGCGCAGGCTCGTCGGCATAAGCGGCGAACAGCCCCGCGACGATGTCGTGCGCCTTGCCCGCCGCGGTGAGCTGGCTCGGATGGTGATAGAGATTGGCGTACATGAAGCGCTTGAGCCCGCGCTCGGCCTCGCGCATCGCGTCCGAGAAGTCCGCCAGCACGCGTCCGGCGGAGCGGACGTCGTCGACTGATCCGACTTCGCTCTCCGCCAGCCGCGCGCGCGTCGCGCCGATCAGATCGTTGACCATCGCGCCGATCTGCGACCGGACGAGCTCGCCGGTCAGCCGCCGCCGCTCGGCGCCCGGGAAACGCGCCTCCACTGCGCGCCAGCCCTCTGCCACCATCGGGACTTCGAGCAGCTGGTCGAGGCTCAGCAGCCCGGCGCGCAGCCCGTCGTCGATGTCGTGATTGTCATAGGCGATGTCGTCGGCGATCGCCGCGACCTGCGCCTCGAGCGAGGGCCAGCTTTCAAGTTCGAGCGGAAAGGCGCGGTCGGCCTCGGCGAGCGCCCAGCCGGGCATCGCGACCGGCCCGTTATGCTTGGCCAGCCCCTCGAGCGTGTCCCAGGTGAGGTTGAGCCCGTCCCAGCCCGGATAGGGACGTTCGAGCAGGGTCAGCGTGCGCAGTGTATGGCCGTTATGGTCGAAGCCCCCCTGCCCGGCCAGCGCCTCGCCTAGCGCGGCCTCGCCGGCGTGGCCGAAGGGCGGATGCCCGATATCATGCGCGAGGCAGAGCGCCTCGGTCAGATCCTCGTTGAGCCCCAGGGCACGCGCGATCGTGCGGCCGATCTGCGCGACTTCGAGGCTGTGCGTCAGTCGCACGCGGAAATGGTCGCCGTCGGGCGCCATGAATACCTGGGTCTTATGCCGCAGACGACGGAAGGCGATCGAATGGATGATCCGGTCGCGATCGCGCTGGAAGGCGTCGCGCGCGCCGCCGCGGACGGTCTTGACGGGTTCGGGATGAAGGCGACCGCGGGTCTTTTCGGGTGTGCAGGCCCAAGGCGCGGGGTTCGTCATGCTCGGGCCCGTAGCGCGGCTGGAGAAGCTTGTCGAAGGGTCCCGCACACAATCCTCCCCCGGAGGGGGAGGATTGGAACGTCATAAGGCCAGCTTCGTCACCTTCTGTCCGGCCTCAGAGGTGAACACGAACGCCGACACGCCCGCCTTGGCCAACGTGTTGACGAACGCCTGCGCTTCCCCCGCGCTCTTGAACGGCCCCGCGAGCACGCGGTTGGTGGCGCGCAGCGGCGTCCACCACGCCGATTTGCCCTTCATCGCCGCCGGCGCCTTGGCGACCACGCCCTTCCACGCTTTGGCGAGCGTCGCCTCGTTCGCACCGCCCGCGACCTGTACCCAGACGCGGCTGGGGTCGGTTTTGGCGGGATCGGGCTTCCTGGGCTCGGGCTTCTTCTTGGGGTCGCCTTTCGCGTCCTTGCCCTTGGCGACCTTGGGATCGGCCTTGCTCTTGGCCGTCGTAGTGTCCGCCTTCGCCGGTTCGGGCTTGGCCTTGGCAGACGCAGGTTTGGGCGCGGCTGGCTTCGCCTCGGCCACGCGCACGGGTCCGGGCGCTGGCGCTGGCGTATCGGCCGGCGGCTTGCTGATCGCCTCGAGTTCTTCGGCGGGGATCGTGATGTTGCCGACGATCGCCGAGAGCACGGCGTCTTCCTGCCCTACGCGCGCCGGGCCGGGCGGTGTCGGCGCCGGACGAGCGACGGGCCGCGCCGCAGGCTCGGGCGGCGCTTCGCTCGCGGGCTCCTCGACATCGTCTGGCTGCGTCGAGGCCAGGCCCGCAC
>JAEWCK010000005.1 GCA_023390675.1 Pseudomonadota bacterium | reverse complement strand
ACTTGAGCGTGAGCACTACTACCGATGCGGCGGGCAAGGTCACCGTGAGCGCGCCGCCCGAAAGGCTCGCGCCGGTGAAGGGAGCGGGCTTGACAGTATCGGGTGCGTCGAAGCTGTTGTGCGCCTGGATCGCCCCGGTCAGCACTTCGCCTTCGACTCCGGTGGCGCTGATCCCGGTCAGGCTGGCGCTCACCGTCGCCGGCCGGTTCGGATCGACATTGACCAGCGCGATCCGCACCAGCCCGTCCGTGCCGCGCGCCGCGGTGGCGCTCACCGACGGCATCGCCCACTGGTCCTTGTTGTACCAGGGCGACTTCAGCTCGACCGGCAGGAAGGTCGCATCCTGGAAGGGCTGGTACATCCGGAACACGTGATAGGTTGGGGTCAGCACCATCTTCTCGCCGTCGGTGAGGATCATCGACTGGAGCACATTCACCATCTGCGCGATGTTCGCCATCCGCAGGCGATCGGTGTGGCGCGTGAAGATGTTGATGTTGAGCGCGGCGACGATCGCGTCGCGCATCGTGTTCTGCTGATAGAGGAAGCCCGGGTTGGTGCCGGGCTCGACGTCGTACCAGGTCCCCCATTCGTCGACCCCCAGCGCGATCCGCTTCTTGGGATCGTATTTGTCCATGATCGCGCTGTGCCTGGTGACGAGCTCCTCCATCTGGAGCGTCTTGGAGAGCGTGCGGGCGTATTCCTCCTCGTCGAACTGCGTCGCCGAGCCTTTCTTCCCCCAGCTGCCGGGCACCGTGTAGTAATGCACGCCGATGCCGTCGATCATGCGGTTGGTCTCGCGCATCATCACTTCGGTCCAGTTATAGTCGAAGCTGTTCGCGCCGCTCGCGATCTTGAGCGTCTTGGTGTCCTTGGGGACCTTGACGAAGGTCGCGTAGCGCCGCGTGACGTCCGCCGCATATTCGGGGCGCATGTTGCCGCCGCAGCCCCACAGCTCGTTGCCGAGCCCGAAATAGGGGAGCTTCCAGGGCGCCTTGCGGCCGTTCCTGGCGCGCTCGTCGGCCAGGCTGCCCGCGGGCGCGGTCATGTATTCGACCCATTCGGCCATTTCGGCGGGGCTGCCGTTGCCGACATTGCCCGAGACATAGGCGTCGGCGCCGATCAGTTCGGCGAAATCCATGAACTCGTGCGTGCCGAAGCTGTTGGGTTCGGTCACGCCGCCCCACCAGGTGTTGACCTTGGTCGGCCGCTTTGCGCGCGGTCCGACGCCGTCGCGCCAGTGATATTCGTCGGCAAAGCAGCCGCCGGGCCAGCGCACCAGCGGCACGTGCAGCGCCTTCAGCGCGGCGACCACGTCGTTGCGATAGCCACGCGTATTGGGGATCTTCGAATCCGTACCGACCCAGATGCCGCCATAGATGCCGCTACCCAGATGCTCGGCGAACTGGCTGAAGATGTGGCGGTCGATCGTCCCGCCCGGCGTGTCGCCGCGGATCGTGAGGGTCGCGCCCGGCGCCTGCTGCGCCGATGCCGGGGCGCCGGCGAGGACCGAGACGGTGAGGGCGGCGGCAATCAACAGGGTGCGCATTGGATCACCTCGAATAAGAAAAATGACGGGCCCACTTTCGCGGGCCCGCCCAGGGAGGCAACTGTTTTAGAACTGGAAGTTGACGCCGAAGGTGAAGGTCCGCCCGATCCGGGTCTGGAACAACGTATCCTGGCGCTGGCTGTCGATGTAGAGGTTGTTGCGCTCGTCGGTGAGGTTCTGCGCCTCGAGGATGAGCTTCAGATTGTCGGTGAAGGCGTACGAAGCCGAGGCGTCCACGAACAAATTGGGCGAGTTGCCCTGCAGATCGCTGCCCGGCGAGGCCGGGATGCCGCGGATATAGCGGTCGCGATAGCTGCCGGTCGCGCGGATGCTGAACTTGCTGTCCTCATAGAAGAGCGTGCCGCTGGCGGTGTTCTTCGACAGATTGAGCAAGTCCGCGGTGGTGGTCACCGTCGGCACTCCGTTCACGCTCGCGAGGATGTACTGGATCTGCGAGGTGACGTGCGTGTAGTTCGCCAGCACGCCGAGATTGCCGAGGAAGCCGGGCAGGAAGCGCAGCTGGATCTGCGCGTTGACTTCGATGCCCTCGAGCGGCCCACCCGGCGTGTTGACCAGCCGGCCGACAGTGAAGATCTCGCTGGGCGTCGTGTTGGTGTTGGCGAGCAGCGCGTCGGGCAGGCCCAGCTGGTTGAACGGGATCTGGCTCGTGACGCGCTGGATGTAGGTCTTGATGTCCTTCTTGAAGTAGGCGACCGACAGCAGCGAGCCCGGCTGGAAATACCATTCGAGCGCGGCGTCGAACGTGTCGGCGCGGATCGGGTCCAGATACGGGTTGTTGATGTTGCCGGTGCGCGTGGTCGCCGTGATGCCGCTGGTCGGCGCGAGGTTGCCCAGCTCCGGACGCGACATCACCTTGGCCGCCGAGAGGCGCAGCAGCAGATCGGGGGTGATGTCGATCGCGACGTTGCCCGAGGGCAGCCAGTCCTCATAGCCGCGCAGCACCTGGGCGTATTGGCCGCGCAGGTTGGTCGGCGTCGAGCCTGCCGGCGCCGAGACCGCGATATAGCCCGCCGCGAGCATGTCGGTGCGGACGTAGCGCACGCCGATGTCGCCACGCATATGGAGGAAGAAGCCGCTGTCCTTCGTGTCGAAGGTGGCCATCGCATAGGCGCTCTTGACGTCCTCGCGGATGCGCGAGGCGCCGGCGCCGCATTCGGTGCGGCAGAAGCGGACCGCGTCATAGTCGAACACGCTGTCCCACTTGTCCGGATCGATCGCCGCCCAGCTCGCGGGGGCACCGCGCCCGAACAATTCGTCGAGGCCGCTGATTTGCCGCGTGATGCTGGCGAGGCTGGTGCCGGCCGGCAGCGCCTTGACGATCGTGTCGGCGGTATAGGGGCTCGACACCCAGGCGTTATAGTCGCTGCGGCGCCACTGGACGCCCGCCTTGAACTTGACGCCCTCGAAGATGTCGAGGTCCGAATTGAGTTCGGCGATATAGTTGTCGGTCTGGTTCTTGGAGGGCTTGCCCTGGAAGCTGAACCCGCCGAGCACGGTGCCGTCGGGTTGCGACGGCGCGTACTGGAAGTTGGCCGGGTTCGCGACGTCGAAGCCGAACTTGATGATCGGCGTCGCGCCGCCGTCGCGGAAGTCGACCGAGAAATTGTCGACGTCGATCGCGTCCATGAAGGTCTGGAAGCGCTTGGGCCCCCACCAGACCGACTGGTTGCGGCCGAAAAAGCCCTTCAGCTCCCAATTGTCGGTGAAGCGGTGGCGGAAGTTGATGTCGCCCTGGACGAAGGTCGAGATCCAGTGATCGACCAGCCCTTCGGAGCGCACGTCGACGCCGTCGAACAGCGCGTATTGGAGCGAGCCCTTCGAATCGAAGGCGATGTCGCGCACCGAAACGGTCGGCTGGCCGAGATTGGTGATCGAGCGGCCGAACGAGATGCCCGCGATGTAATTGTCGCGGCGCTCGACATCGTAGCGCGAATAGAGGCCGTCGATGCTGATATCGGTGTCATCGTCGGGCGAGAATTGCAGCGTCAGCGTGCCGCCGAGACGCTCCGTGTCCTGCTCCGAATTCACGTAGCGCGGCAGGCGCGGCAGGAAAGCGCCGCTGCCCGGCGTGTTGGGCTGGTCGGCGCGGCGCAAGTTGAACACCGTCGCATAGGCCGCCTGCGTGCTCGTGCGCGGATTGCCCGTCGAGCAATTGGCGGCGTTCGCGCCGATATTGTTGCCGCCATTGGCGGTCGTCGTCGCGGGGCTCACATAGATGTTCGCGCCCGAGACGAACCCGCCGACCGGGGTGCAATAGGGCAGGATCGGCGTGGCGCCCGCCGCGCCGTCCGGATCGAAGCCGTTGGTGTTGGCCGAGAGCACGTCCACCGCCGAATAGCCGACTTCGCGGATGTTGCGGCGCTGGTACGCGACCGAGCCCAGAATGCCCCAGCTGTCGCCGAACTTCTTCGAGACGAGCAGCGAGGCGCGCGGATCGACCTTCTTGCTGATCGTGTTGTAGACGCCGCGCGCGGTCGCCGAGAGGACGAAATCCTTGCTGAAGTCGAGCGGCTTGGGTGCGTTGAGGTCGACGGTGGCGCCGAGCGAGCCTTCTTCGACATCGGCCGACGTCGTCTTGCGCACCGCGAGGCGCGAGAAGATCTCGGTCGGGAAGACGTTGAAGTCGAAGCTGCGGCCCGAATTGCCAGCGCCGTAGATGTCCGACGAGCCCGTCTGCGACGAGCCTTCCATGCCGTTGATGCGCACGCGCGTGAAGCCCGAGCCGAGGCCGCGCACTGCGATGTTGCGGCCTTCGCCGCCGTCGCCGCGCGAAAGCGCGACGCCCGGGATGCGCTGCATCGATTCGGCGAGGTTGCTGTCGGGGAA
>JAEWCK010000349.1 GCA_023390675.1 Pseudomonadota bacterium | reverse complement strand
TGTTTTCGCCGTGAGAGGGCGACGTCCTGGACCGCTAGACGAAGGGGCCATCCGGTGCGGAAGGCGGGCACTTAGGGGGCGCGACGGAACCCGTCAAGCGCGAAGGCGCGATCGCTCATAGCGGAGCGGAGAGCACCGCCCGCACGCCCCTATGGCCCGGATCATAGTCGATCCGCGCCTGCAGGCTCGCCACCATCGATCGGATCAGCTTGGTGCCGAGCCCGGTGCCGCGGATCGCGCCGTCCTTGGGCATGCCCTCGCCGTCATCCTCGACGCTCAGCTCGAAGCGCCCGTCGCCCGCGCTGGCGAGCGCGATCCGCACTTCGCCGGCCTTGTCGGGCGAATAGGCATATTTGCACGCATTGCTGACGAGCTCGTTGACGATCACCCCGAGCGACACCGCGCGATCGGTCTTGAGCCGGATCGGATCGGCGGCAAGCGTCAGCTTGCGCGGTGACATCGGCGTCGACCAGGTCTGCTGGAGCTCGGCGACCAGAGCCGCCAGATAATCGTCCATCGAGACCAGTTCGACATCGCCCGACGAATAGAGGCGGCGATGCACCTGCCCGATCGCCTGGATGCGCTGCTGCGTCTCGGTGAGCGCCGCGCGCGCAGCCTCGTCCCTGAGCAGCGAGGCCTGCATGTGGACGAAGGCCGAGACGAGCTGGAGGCTGTTCGACACGCGGTGGTTTACTTCGCGCAGCAGCGCCTCGAGCCGCGAATTGCTCGCGCGCAGCTCCTCTTCCACCGCCTCCTTGGCGCTGCGCAGCCGCACCTTGTCGAGCGCCTGCTGAAAGGCGGTGGCGAGCAGATCGAAGAAGTCCTCGCCCACCGATTTGACGACATAGTCCGCCGCGCCGGCCTTCAATGCCGCCACTGCGACGCGCGTCTCGTCCGATCCGGTGACATAGACCACCGGCGGGCAATCGGGGATCGCGTGGAGCGCGCCGAGCGTGGTGAGCCCGTCCTGCCCCGGCATGTAATGGTCGATCGCGATCAGGTCGTAGCCGCCGCCGCGCACCATCTCGACGCCCTCGGGCCCGCTCGCCGCGAGGCTGACCCGATAGCCGCGCCGCGTCAGCGCCCGCGCGGCGAGGCGGCGGAGCCCCTCGTCGTCATCGATGTAGAGGATGTGCGCGAGCGCTTCGCTCAAGCAGCGGCCTCGCCCGGCTCGGGCACCTGGATCACCGACAGGAACAGCCCGAGCTGGCGGATCGCGTCGGCGAAATTCTCGTAGTTCACCGGTTTGGTGATGTAGACGTTGCAGCCCAGATCATAGCAGCGCTGGATCTCGACCTTGTCGTCGGTCGTGGTGAGGACCACCACCGGGGTTCGCTTGAGCGCGCTGCCCTCCGCCTTGATCTTGCTCAGGATATCGGTGCCGCTCATGTCGGGCAGGTTCAGGTCGAGCAGGATCAGCGCGGGGCCGTTCTTCGCCGGTCCGTCGGGCGAATTGTATAGATAATCGAGCGCCGAGGTGCCGTCGGTGAAGTGCCGGATCGAGTTCGAGATTCCGGCGCGCCGGATGTTCTTCTCGATCAGGCGCGCATGCCCCTCATCGTCCTCGATCATCACGATGTTTACAGGCTGATGCTCAGTCATTCCAAATCCCCCGCCTTCAACGTGGCCGGCAGCGAAAGCCGGAAGGTCGATCCGCGGTCAAGCTCCGACCGCACTTCGATCAGGCCGCCCAGCCGATAGGCCAAAGCGCGAACATGCGCCAGTCCAATCCCTTCGCCGGGTTGGTCCTGCTGCCCCGAGCGGCGGAACAGGTCGAACACGCGCTCATGGTCGCGCGGATCGATTCCGCGTCCATTGTCAGTAACTTCGTACACGATCCGATCGCGTTCCGTGTGTCCGGACACGCGAATGAAGCCCGGCCGCCCGGGCTGGAGATACTTGACTGCGTTCTCGATCAGGTTCGACAGGATTTGCTCGAGCGCCAGCCGGTCGGTGACGATGTCGGGCAGCGGCTCGACGGCGATCTCGGCGCCCGTATCGGACACGCGGTGCTGCATCGAATCGACGATGCTGGTCACCAGCGCGTGCGCATCGACGCGCTCGGGCGCGAGCGTGCGCCGCCCCTCGCGCGAGAGGCGCAGGATCGCATTGATCAGCCGGTCCATCTTCTGCGTCGAGGTGCGGATGAAGCCGATCGCCTCGGGCAGGTCCTCGGTCACCGCCAGCCGCGCGGACTCTTCCACCAGATCGGGATGCTCGCCCTCAAGCTTGCCGACGAACTCGGCGACGGTCTTGCGCGCCGCGTCGAGCTCGGCGGTGAATCCCATCACGTTGACCAGTGGCGAGCGGAGATCGTGCGACACGATATAGGCGAAGCGCTGGATTTCCTCGTTGGCGCGCTGGAGCTCGGCGGTGCGCACCGCGACCATCGCCTCCAGATCCTCGTTGAGCAGGCGAAGCTCGGCGCGCGAGGCGGCGAGCTCGCGCGTGTAGCGCATCATCACGGCGATCGTCGTCCCCGCGACGAGGATCAGCAGCACGCCGGTGGCGATCAGGACGCCGTAGAAGGTGGAGAGCGTCGCCGCCTGCTCCGCGTCGCGCTTCGCAAGCAGCGCCTGCTCGCTGGCGAGCATCTCGTTCGCCAGCGTGCGCATCCGCCGGGTCAGCTGGACGCCGCGGTCGCTTTCGAAGTCGAGCGCAGCCGCGCGCCGCGCCGCCCCCGCCCGATCGCGGCGCACTTCCTCCTCCGCCACGCGCTTGGCCGCCCGCAATTCCCGAAGCTCGGCGACGCGGCGCTGCTGGTCCGGATTGTCGCGCGTCAGCTGCGCGATGTCCTCGAGGAGCATCCCCGCCTCCGCGCTTGCTTCGTCGAGCCGCTGCCCGAAGCCCTTCGCGCCGCTGAGCAACAGCCCCCGCCGCGAGGTCTCAGCGCGCTCGATCGCGCTGGCGAACGCACCGAGGCGCGCCTCGGTCTGGAGCGTGTGCTGCACCCAGCGGCCGTCGTCCTCGTTCTTGCCCTGAACCCAGGCGACGGCGATCGCCGCGACGATCAGCGCAAGGAAGCCCAGCGCGACGAGCGCGAACAGCCGGCGCGTGAAAAGCGCCTGCGAATCATACTTTTGCGAAGAGATATCCGTCACGGAACATTGCTTTAGAGCGCCGTGCCCGCCTGTCCACTATCCAGCGCAAGCCGGCGCGCAGCTGTGGACGAAGCTGTGGATGATTATTCGAACTCGAGGATCGCCGCGTCGACCGCGAGGCTGTCGCCGGGGCCGAAATTTGCGGCCTTGACCGTCGCCGCCTTCTCGGCGCGCAGGATGTTCTCCATCTTCATCGCCTCGACCACCGCAAGCGGCTGGCCGGCTTCCACCTTGTCGCCCGGCGCGACATGTAGCCGCGTAAGCAGCCCCGGCATTGGCGCGAGCAGGAACTTGCTCATGTCGGGCGGCACCTTCTCGATCATGTGGTGCCGGTATTGCGCGACGTGCGGCGCCAGCATCTCGACCCGGTGCGTCGCGCCGTGCGCGGTCAGCTTCCACGCCGATCCGCTGCGCGCCACGGCGACGGTGAGGTCGCCCGCGGTGTAGAGCAATTTGTCGTCGCCCCAGTCGCCGTCGACCAGGTCATCCGCGCCGATCTCGAAACGCTCGCCGTCGATCAGCACCACGCACTCGTGCGGAACCACGACATTCGATGCGAGCTGGCCCGAGATGCATGCCGCGCGCTCGGCGCGTTCGAGGTCGATCGTCGCGGCGATCGCCGCGAGCTTGCGCTTGAGCGCGTGGGAGGCGGGCGCGCCGTGAAAGCCCTCGGGATATTCCTCAGCGATGAAGCCCGTGGTGATCTCGCCCGAACGGAAGCGCGGATGCTGCATCAGCGCCGAGAGGAAATCGATATTGTGCCCGATCCCGTCGATCCGGAAGCGGTCCAGGGCGGCGATCTGCGCATCGATCGCCGCCTCGCGCGTCGGCGCCCAGGTGATCAGCTTGGCGATCATCGGATCGTAGAACATGCTGACCTCGCCGCCCTCCCGAACGCCATCGTCGACACGGACATAGCCGTCGCCACCGACCTGGCCATAGGGCGTGTCCACCGCTGCTGGCGGCGCGTAGCGGACGAGCCGCCCGGTCGAGGGCAGGAAGCCGCGATAGGGATCCTCGGCATAGACGCGGTTCTCGATCGCCCAGCCGGTGAGTTTCACGTCATCCTGTGTGAAGGCAAGCTTTTCGCCGGAAGCAATGCGGATCATCTGTTCGACCAAGTCCAGGCCGGTGACCGCTTCGGTGACCGGATGTTCGACCTGAAGCCGTGTGTTCATCTCAAGGAAGTAGAAGCCATCACCAGTCTTGTCCGCGCCGCTGACGATGAGCTCGACTGTGCCTGCGCTGTAATAGCCAACGGCGCGGGCCAGTGCGACGGCCTGCTCGCCCATCTTGCGCCGCATCTCCGGCGAGACGAACGGCGACGGCGCCTCTTCGACAACCTTTTGGTGCCGGCGCTGGATAGAGCATTCGCGCTCGCCCAGATACACGATATTGCCATGCTGGTCGCCCAGCACCTGGATCTCAATAT
>JAEWCK010000333.1 GCA_023390675.1 Pseudomonadota bacterium | reverse complement strand
GGCGTCTACGGCTCGAACAATTATTTCCTGCCCTATTCGTCCTTCTCGCCGTTCGGCTTCAACGGGCGCTTCGTCTATTCGCGGATCGCCTTCAACTTCTGACGCGGGCGGGGGAGGGGCTCCGGCTCCTCCTCCATCGCATACGAAAATGGGAAGCGTGCCCTGGGCGCGTTTCCCTTTTTCGTTCGCAGGTCGGGATGCTTAGTGCCGGTGCTCGCGCTTCAGCGTGTAGCGCCCCGCGGCATAGCCGTCGAACAGTCCGCCGATCGCGGGATGGTCGACTGGATCGTCGCTGTCGTCGGCCACCAGATTCTGCTGGCTGACATAGGCGATGTAGCTCGACTCGGCGTTCTCGGCGAGCAGATGGTAGAAGGGCTGGTCCTTGCGCGGGCGCACCGCCTCGGGAATCGCCTCGTACCATTCGTCGCTGTTCGCGAAGACCGGGTCGACGTCGAAGATCACACCACGGAACTCGAACAGGCGGTGCTTGACCACGTCGCCGATCGCGAAGCGTGCCGTCGCGACCGGCGGCATCGGCACGCCGGGCTCGTAGGACGTCGAGGAATCGGGCAATTGGGTCATGGCATCAATTTAGTGCGTTGCGGCGAGCGTACAAGCACGCCGCTTGCGATCCGCGATTCGCTGCGCTAAGGGCCCGCCCTCTATCGGCCGGCGCGCTCCTTTGCGCCCATATTCGCCTCTGCGGAGAGGTGGCAGAGAGGTCGAATGCGCCGCACTCGAAATGCGGTTTACGGGCAACCGTAACGTGGGTTCGAATCCCACCCTCTCCGCCATTACTTTTTTGATCTCGCGGCGGACGCGCTTCGCGCAATGCCTCCGATGGGGCGGCCTGACCGGCCGGCGCGCGTTCGCGCTTGCGAGCCTGCGGCTCGACCGCACGCCCACATCTTTTCCGGCTGTGCTCCGCGCGCTTTGCTGTTAGCGTTACCGTTCACGGCAATAGGCCGGTCATCGGGAGGATGCGGATGCGGGCGGGTAGTTGGGCGCTGATCGCGGCGGTGGCGATGACACCGGTGGCCATGGCTGAAGTGATCGGCCACATGACCGCCGCCCAGCCGATCACCGAAGCGCGGATCGCGGCGCTTCCGAAGGAGAAGCAGGCGGCGTGGACCGCCTACCTCGCCAAATCGCGCGCGCTGATGGCCGCCGACAAGGCCGCGCTCGCCGCCGAGCGCGGAGACGGGCCCTATCCCGAGGCGCCGCCGCCCGGGAAATCGGGTGGATCGGGGATGCCGCTCGGCAATCCGGCCGAATGGTATGCGAGCCCCGAGGCGCGGCATGTCGCCGATGTCATCGTCAGCTTCCAGACCCCGGCGGGCGGCTGGGGCAAGAATGTCGACCGCACCGGCCCCCCACGCCAGCGCGGCCAGTTCTGGGTGCCGATCGAGCATCTCCCCGCCAATGCGCGCGCCGATCTCGCCGACGAGAGCTGGGCCTATGTCGGGACGATCGACAACAACGCCACCACCACCGAGATCCGCTTCCTCGCGCGCGTACAGGCGCAGGCGCCGGGCGCGGAGGGCGGGGCGTATCGCGCCGCCTGGCTCAAGGGGATCCGTTATCTGCTGACCGCGCAATTCCCCAATGGCGGCTGGCCGCAAATCTATCCGCTCGACGGCGGCTATCACGACGCGATCACCTATAATGACGACGCGATGGCGGACGTGATGACCGTGCTCGCCAGCGTCGGCGCGCGGCAGGGCGACTATGCCGCGATCCCCGAGGATCTCGCGGCCCAGGCGCGCGCCGCGGTCGCGAAGGGCGTCGCGCTGATCCTCGACACGCAGGTCGTCATTGACGGCAAGCGCACGGTCTGGGGCCAGCAGCACGATGCCCTTACCGAGCAGCCCGCGGGCGCGCGCAATTTCGAGCCTGCCTCGCTGTCGAGCTACGAGAGCGCCGATCTGCTGATCTTCCTGATGAAGCAGCCCGATCCTTCGCCGCGGCTGATCGCGGCCGTGCATGATGGCGTCGGATGGCTGCGCGCGCATGCCTTGCGCGATGTCGAATGGACGCAGGGTAAACCGGGTCCGGAGGGCCGCAAACTGACCGCCAAACCCGGCGCTGGCCCGATCTGGTCGCGCTATTACGACATCGCCACCGGCAAGCCGGTCTTCGGCGACCGCGACAAGTCCATCCACGACGACGTCAACGAACTCAGCCTCGAGCGCCGCAACGGCTATAGCTGGTTCAGCAGCGGTCCCCAGAAGGCGATCGCGGCCTACGACAAATGGCCGGCGCGGCTGAAATGAGGGGGGCGCTCGCCGCGACGCTGCTCCTCGCCGGCACCGCGCATGCGCAGGAGGCGCCGTGGCGCGACACCAGGCTCACTCCCGAGCGGCGCGCCGCCGCGCTCGTCGCCGCGATGACGCTCGAGGAAAAGGCCGCGCAGCTCAAGGACGTCGCACCCGCGATCCCGCGGCTCGGCGTGCCCGGCTATAATTGGTGGAGCGAGGGACTCCACGGCGTCGCCCGCGCGGACGTCGCCACCGTCTTCCCCCAGGCGATCGGCCTCGCCGCGACGTGGGACACGCCGCTGGTCCATCGCGCGGCGGACATCATCTCCACCGAGTTCCGCGCCAAATACCGCGCCACGCTGAAGCCCGACGGCAGCAGCGACCGCTATCGTGGGCTCACGGTGTGGTCGCCCAACATCAACATCTTCCGCGATCCGCGCTGGGGCAGGGGGCAGGAGACCTTCGGCGAGGATCCCTATCTCACGTCGCGTTTCGGCGTCGCCTTCATCCGCGGGCTGCAGGGCGAGGACGTCGCGCATCCCAGGGTGATCGCCACCGCCAAGCACTTCGCGGTCCACAGCGGCCCCGAGGCCGACCGCCACCGCGAGGACGTCCACCCGTCGCCGCACGATCTCGAGGACACCTATCTCCCCGCCTTCCGTGCCGCGGTGACCGAAGGGCAGGTGCAGGCAGTAATGTGCGCCTATAATGCGATCGACGGCGCGCCCGCCTGCGCATCCCCGCTGCTCGATGCGCGCATCCGCAGGCAATGGGGCTTCAACGGCCATATCGTCTCGGATTGCGCGGCGATCGCCGATTTCTTCCTCGAGACCTCGCACCGCTATGTGAAGACGCCGCAGGAAGCCGCCACGGCGGCGCTGAATGCCGGTACCGACCTGTTCTGCACCCAGTTCAGCCTCAACGGCGGCGCCGATCCTCAAGTCGTGGTCGAGGCCGTCAATCAGGGCCTGCTCAAGCCCGCGGTCCTCGATCGCGCGCTCAGGCGGCTGTTCGAGGCGCGCGTCCGGCTCGGCATGTTCGATCCGGCGGGCACGGGAGCCCATGCCGCCACCCCTGCGACCGATTTCGACACGCCCGCGCACCGCGCCGCCGCGCTCGAAGTGTCGCGCGCCTCGCTGGTGCTGCTCAAGAATGACGGGCTGCTTCCGCTCAGGGCCGCGCCGAAGCGCATCGCGGTGATCGGCCCCAACGCCGACAATGTCGACGCGCTCGTCGGCAACTATAACGGCACGCCTTCGAATCCGGTGACCGTGCTCGCGGGACTGCGCGAGCGCTACCCCGACGCCGAGATCCGTTTCGTCGAAGGGACGGGGCTGGTCGGCGCGCCGATGAAGCGCGTTCCCGACAACGCCTTCTGCCGCGACGCGGGCTGCACCGCGCCGGGGCTCACGGTAGAGCAGTTCGCCGGCACCGCGCTCGGCGGTGCGGCGAAGAAGAGCAGCGATGCCAACGTCCGCTTCAGCTGGGGCCGCCCGGTGCGCGAGGAGCGGCAGAGCTCGATCCGCTGGAGCGGCTATATCCTGCCCGAGGAGACCGGGCCCTATCGCTTCCGCCTCAACAGCGATCAGGGCTATCGCGTGCTCATCGACGGCAAGATCGTGGTCAACGCGTGGGACGCCGCCGATCCCGCGACGATCGCCGATGGCGAGATCGCGTTGGAGGCGAAGCATCCCTATGCGATCACCGTCGAAGCGATCCAGACCGGCTCGCGCGGCGACCAGAGCCTGTCGTGGAGCAATTTCAGCCAGCGCGACGATGCCGCGGTGGCGGCGGCGAAGGATGCCGATCTGGTGGTCTTCGCGGGCGGGCTCACTGCGCGGCTCGAAGGCGAGGAGATGCGCGTCCATGCCGAGGGCTTCGCCGGCGGCGACCGCACCAGCCTCGACTTGCCCGCGCCGCAGGAAAAGCTGCTCGAGCGTCTCCATGCCACCGGCAAGCCGGTCGTGCTCGTGCTGATGAATGGCAGCGCAATGAGCGTGAACTGGGCCGACGCCAACCTGCCTGCGATCGTCGAGGCCTGGTATCCGGGCGGCGAGGGCGGCCGCGCGGTCGCCGAGCTGATCGCGGGCGATTTCAGCCCCTCGGGCCGACTGCCGGTGACCTTCTACAAAAGCGCCGACCAGCTTCCCGCCTTCGACGATTATGCGATGGCGAACCGCACCTATCGCTATTTCAAGGGCGAGGTCCTCTATCCCTTCGGCCACGGTCTCAGCTTCACGCGCTTCACCTATGCCCGACCCGTGCTCGCCAGACCGAGCGTCCGCGCGGGCGATCCCGCGGAAATCACGGTGCGCGTCACCAACGCCGGCGCGCGCGACGGCGACGAGATCGTCCAGCTCTACGTCTCGCGCGACATTCCCGGCGCACCGATTCGCGCGCTCGCGGGGTTCCAGCGCGTGCATCTGAAGGCCGGCGAAGCGCGCGACGTGCGCCTCGCCCTCGATCCGCGATCGATGAGCGTGGTCGATGCGGCGGGGAGGCGCAGCATCATGCCGGGGATCGTCGATCTGTGGATCGGCGGCGGCCAGCCCGATGCGGCACGCAACCCGCCCGGAGCGACCGCGGAGCTTCGCGTTACCGGGACCAGGGACCTGCCCAACTAGAAAAGAGGAGAGGGGCGATGCAGGGTGGTTTGAGCCGGCGCGGGATGATCCGTGCCGCAGCGGCGCTTCCCGCCGTCGGGCTGCCGACGGCCGCGCACGCCGCGTCCTTCGATCCTTGGGACCGCGCCGACTGGATCGTCCGCTCGATCAAGCCGACCAGCTTTCCCAAACGCGACTTCGCGATCACGGCCTATGGCGCGCAGCCCGGCGGCACCTTCCGCAACACCGCCGCCTTCGCCGCCGCGATCGACGCCGCGCACAATGCCGGTGGCGGGCGCGTAATCGTGCCCGCGGGCATCTGGTTCACCGGCGCGATCCACTTGAAGTCGAACGTCAATCTCCACGTCGTCGAGGGTGCGACGATCCGTTTCTCGACCGATCCCGCCGACTACCCGATCGTCTGGACGCGCTGGGAGGGGATCGAGCTGATGAACTATTCGCCGCTCGTCTATGCGCGCGGGCAGCAGAACATCGCGATCACCGGCAAGGGCATTCTCGACGGCCAGGCCGATGCGCAGCATTGGTGGAGCTGGAAGGGTCCTTGGGGCGGCACCGTCGATCACGGCTGGAAGCAGGGCATGCCCGACCAGCGCCCGGCGCGTGCGCGGCTGTTCCAGATGGCCGAGGATTTCATCCCCGTCGAGCAGCGCGTGTTCGGCAAGGGCGACTATCTCCGCCCCGCCTTCCTCCAGCCCTATGATTGCGACCGCGTGCTGATCGAGGGCATCAAGCTGCGCGGCGCGCCCTTCTGGCAGGTCCATCCGGTGCTCTGCCGCAACATCGTCGTGCGCGGGCTCGACATCATGGGGCACGGGCCCAACAACGACGGCTGCGACCCCGAGAGCTGCGACATGATGCTGATCGAGGGCTGCACCTTCGACACCGGCGACGATTGCATCGCAGTCAATTCGGGGCGCAACGCCGACGGCCGCCGCCTCAACACGCCTTCGCAGAACATCGTCATCCGCAATTGCACGATGAAGGAAGGCCATGGCGGAATCACCGTCGGCAGCCAGATCTCGGGCGGCGCGCGCAACATCTTCGCCGAGCGCTGCAATCTGAGCTCGCCCGACCTCGATTGCGCGATCCGCTTCAAGAACAATGCGCTGCGCGGGGGTTTCCTCGAGGACTTCTATTATCGCGACATCACCGTGGGCGAAGTCGGCCGCGCCGCGATCGTCTGCGACTTCAATTACGAGGAAGGCGCCAAGGGCAGGTTCCGCCCGCATCTCTCGAACATCGTCATCGAGCGGCTGCGCGTGGCGAAGGCGCCGCGCGTGATCGACAGCCAGGGGCTGCCCGGCGCGCCGATCGGCTCGATCACCTTGCGCGATTGCCGGTTCGACGGCGTCACCGGGCCCAGCGTGGTGACCCACACCAGCGACCTCCGGCTCGAGCGCGTGCGGGTCAACGGCGCTGTGGTCTCGCGCCTGCCGACGATCGACCCTCCGCCGCGCCCCTAGCCGGCGGGCGCCTGCTGCCAGCCGCCGCCGAGCGCGAGGAACAGCGTCACCGTCGCATCCGAAAGCTGCGCCTCGGCCTGCGCGAGCAGCAGCTCGTTCGCCGCGAGCGAGCGCTCGGCGTCGAGCACGATCTGGAAGCTCTCGGCTCCCGCGCGATAGCGCAGCCGCGCGATCCGCGCCGCCTCCGCGCTCGCGTCGCGCGCGCTGCGCAGACGCTCGGTGCGCTGGCCCGCCGCGATATAGTTCGAAAGCGCAGTCTCGGTGTCGCGCAATGCGCCGAGCCACGTCCCGTCGAACTCCGCCAGCGCGGCGTCGGCACCCGCTTCGGCCTGCGCGATCCGCGCACGCGCGACGCTCATGTTGGGAAAGCTGAACGAGAGGAGCGGCCCGATGCCGACGCGGAAGCCCGAAGGCTCGAACAGCCCGCCGGGCGAGCTCGCCGTCGAGCCGATCGATCCGCCGATCGAGACATTGGGATAGAGGTCCGCGGTCGCGACGCCGACCCGCGCAGTGGCGGCAGCGAGACGGCGTTCGGCGGCGCGGACGTCGGCGCGCCGCGCGAGCAGCGTCGCGCCGTTGCCGACGGGAATCGTCTGCGCCACGCGGGG
>JAEWCK010000277.1 GCA_023390675.1 Pseudomonadota bacterium | reverse complement strand
AGCCGCAGACCATGGCGGCAACCTGCGTGTCGAACAGCGGGTGCGGGGTCTTGCCGGTGAGATTGTAGACGATCTCGATGTCCTGCCCGCCGGCGTGGAAGACCTTGAGCACATCCTCGTTGTTGGTCATCAGCTCGAGCAGCGGCGTCATGTCGATGCCCGGCGCCTTGGGATCGATCGCGGCGGCTTCCTCGTCGTCGGCGATCTGGATCAGGCACAGCTCAGGCCAATAGCTGTTCTCGCGCATGAACTCGGTGTCCACGCAGATGTACGGCTTTTTGGCGAGGCGGGCGCAGAGATTGGCGAGGGCAGCGCTGTCTTCGATCAAGGCATGGATGTGCATCCGGGGCCCATAGACCCGTCTGCGCGGGTTGACAAAGAGGCGTGTGGGGGGAAAGCGCACGCGACTGTTTTTTTGGCCGTCATCCCGACGAAAGCCGGGATCGCGTGCCGCCAACCCGTTCTTTCATGAGATTCCGGCTTTCGCCGGAATGACGAGGTTCCGATGCACGCCTATCGCACCCACAACTGCGCCGCCCTTCGCGCGGTCGATGTCGGCCAGGAGGTCCGCCTCTCGGGCTGGGTGCACCGCAAGCGCGATCATGGCGATCTCGTCTTCATCGACCTGCGCGACCATTATGGCGTCACCCAGATCGTCACCGACGTCAGCGGCCCCGCGTTCAAGGCGATCGAATCGCTCAGGAGCGAGTCGGTGGTCACCGTGACGGGCAAGGTGATCGCGCGTGATCCCGCCGCGGTGAACCCCAATCTGCCGACCGGCGAGATCGAGGTCCGCGCCGAGACGGTGACGCTCCAGTCGCCCGCGCAGGAGCTGCCGTTGCCGGTGTTCGGCGACGCCGAATATCCCGAGGATATCCGCCTGCGCTATCGCTTCCTCGACCTGCGCCGCGAGCGGCTCCACAAGAATATCGTGCTGCGCTCGAGCGTCATCGCGTCGCTGAGACGCCGGATGATCGATCAGGGCTTCACCGAGTTCCAGACGCCGATCCTCACTGCAAGCAGCCCCGAGGGCGCGCGCGATTATCTCGTGCCCAGCCGCGTCCATCCGGGCAAGTTCTACGCGCTCCCGCAGGCGCCGCAGATGTTCAAGCAGCTGCTGATGGTTGCCGGGTTCGACCGCTATTTCCAGATCGCACCTTGCTTCCGCGACGAGGACGCCCGCGCCGATCGTTCGCCCGGCGAATTCTACCAGCTCGATTTCGAAATGAGCTTCGTCACGCAAGACGATGTTTTCGCTGCGATCGAGCCCGTGCTTCACGGCGTGTTCGAGGAATTCGCCGATTGGGAAGGCAAGGGCCGCAGCGTCTCGCCGCTGCCGTTCAAGCGTATCCCGTATCGCGAATCGATGCTGAAATACGGCAACGACAAGCCGGACCTGCGCAACCCGCTGCTGATCACCGACGTGAGCAACTTCTTCAAGGGCTCGGGCTTCGGGCGCTTCGCCTCGATCGTCGAGGGCGGCGATGTGGTCCGCGCGATCCCGGCGCCGAACACGCACGAGAAGTCGCGCAAGTTCTTCGACGACATGAACAGCTGGGCGCAGTCCGAAGGTTTTCCTGGTCTGGGCTATGCCACGCAGAAGGACGGCGTATTCGGCGGCCCGATCGCCAACAACCACGGCCAGGACGGCATGAAGGCGATCGCCGACGCGATGGGCCTCGGCCCCAATGACGGCATCTTCTTCGCCGCGGGCAAGGAAGCGCAGGCCGCGAAGCTCGCCGGTCTCGCCCGCACCCGCGCCGCCGACCAGCTCGGGCTGATCGATGCCAGCCGCTTCGAATTCTGCTGGATCGTCGATTTCCCGATGTTCGAGGAGGATGAGGAGACCGGCAAGATCGACTTCAGCCACAACCCCTTCAGCATGCCGCAGGGCGAGCTCGAGGCGCTGGAGACGAAGAACCCGCTCGATATCCTCGCCTTCCAGTACGACATCGTCTGCAACGGCGTGGAGCTCTCGTCGGGCGCGATCCGGAACCATCGACCCGAGATCATGTACAAGGCGTTCGAGATCGCCGGCTACACCCGGCAGGACGTCGACACGAACTTCGCGGGCATGATCAACGCCTTCAAGTTCGGCGCCCCGCCGCACGGCGGCTCGGCCCCGGGCGTCGACCGCATCGTCATGCTGCTCGCCGACGAGCCCAACATCCGCGAGGTCATCGTCTTCCCGATGACCCAGAAGGCCGAGGACCTGATGATGCAGGCGCCGAGCTTCGTCAGCGAGAAGCAGCTCAAGGAACTCAACATCCGCCTGGCGCCGGGGATCGCCGCCGAGCTGCAGAAGAAGAGCGTCGACGGCGCGGTCGATCCCGCAGCGGGCTGATCCCTCTCCCCCAGGGGAGGAAGAGGCGCTACAGCCGGTTTGGTAACAACCGAAACCAAACCGGCTGCCCGAGCCGGCAGGAGCGACGATGCCGGAACAGACGAACGCCCGCGCCCGGGCGGAAGCGACCATCGGGCTCGCCGATCTCTTCACGATCGGCATCGGGCCGTCGAGCTCGCATACCGTGGGGCCGATGCGCGCGGCGCTCGCCTTTGCCGAGCAGGCGCTCGATCGCGGCACGCCCGTTTCGGTCTCGTGCGAGCTGTTCGGCTCGCTCGCGCTCACCGGGCATGGTCACGCCACCGACGTCGCAGTGATCCTCGGCCTCGCCGGCTACCGGCCGGAAATCGTGGATCCCGATGCCGTCGCGACGATCGTCGCTACGATCCGCGTCGAGCAGCAACTCGCGCTCGGCGGCCATGTCCCGGTGCCCTTTGTCGAGGGCCGTCACCTGATCTTCCGCGACGACAAGTTCCTGCCCTCGCACCCCAACGGGATGCGCTTCGTCGCGCATTATGCCGAGGGCGAGCCTTGGGAGACCTTCTATTATTCGATCGGCGGCGGCGCGATCGTGGAGGGCGGGTGCGAGCCGCCCCAGACCAACGTCAAGCTGCCCTTCGCCTTCTCCTCGGGCGCCGAATTGCTCGCGGTCGGCGAGGCGCAGGGCGCGTCGATCGCCGATATCGTCCGCGCGAACGAATCGGCATGGCGCGACGATGCCGAGACCGACGCCTTTCTCGACAGCCTGCGCGCCGCGATGTCCGCCTGCATCGATCGCGGCTGCCGCGGCGAGGGCGAGTTGCCCGGCGGGCTCAAGGTCAAACGCCGCGCGCGCGACCTGCACCAGCGCCTGATCGCCCGCGGCCCCCGCGCCGATCCCTCGCTCGTCTTCGACTGGGTAAGCCTGTGGGCGCTCGCGGTGAACGAGGAGAACGCCGCGGGCGGCCGCGTCGTCACTGCGCCGACCAACGGCGCGGCGGGCGTGATTCCTGCGGTGCTTCGCTATTACGAGACCTTCTGCGCCAGCCCCACGCCCGCCGGCTCGCGCACCTTCCTGCTCACCGCCGCGGCGATCGGATTCCTCTACAAGAAGCGCGCCTCGATATCCGCCGCCGAGATGGGCTGCCAGGGCGAGGTTGGCGTCGCCTGCTCGATGGCCGCCGCGGGGCTCGCCGCCGCGCTCGGCGCCACCAACGCCCAGATCGAGAACGCCGCCGAGATCGGCATGGAGCACAACCTTGGCC
>JAEWCK010000218.1 GCA_023390675.1 Pseudomonadota bacterium | reverse complement strand
TCCCCGAGCATGGCTCGGGGAGGAATTGATGCCGCCTCGCGCAGCGCCTCCAGCGCCGCCTCGCACGCCGCGGCGTCCCGCTCGGCCTTCACGCGCTTGATCCGCGCGATCTGCGCGTCGCGCACCGCATGGTTGTCGACATCGAGGATGTCGATCGGTTCTTCCTCAGCCTTGCGGTACTTGTTGACCCCGACGATCACCTGCTCGCCGCGGTCGATCCGCGCCGCTGCGGCGGCTGCCGCCTCCTCGATCATAGCCTTGGGCCAGCCCGCCGCGACCGCTTTGGCCATGCCGCCCTCGGCTTCGACGCGTTCGATGATCTCCCACGCCTTGTCGACCAGCTCCTGCGTCAGGCTCTCGACATAATAGGAGCCGCCGAGCGGATCGACGACGCGCGTCATCCCGGTCTCTTCCTGGATGACGATCTGGGTGTTGCGCGCGATCCGGGCGGAGAAATCTGTCGGCAGCGCGATCGCCTCGTCGAGCGCATTGGTGTGCAGCGACTGGGTGCCCCCCAGCATCGCCGCCATCGCCTCGATCGTGGTGCGGATGACGTTGTTGTACGGGTCCTGCTCGGTCAGCGACACGCCGCTGGTCTGGCAGTGGGTGCGCAGCATCTTCGAGCGCTCGTCCTGTGCCCCCAGCTTGGTCATCACCCGGTGCCACAGCACGCGCGCGGCGCGCAGCTTGGCGACTTCCATGAAGAAGTTCATGCCGATCGCAAAGAAGAAGCTCAGACGGCCTGCGAACTTGTCGATATCGAGCCCTGAGGCGACGCCGTATTTCACATACTCCATGCCGTCGGCGATGGTGAAGGCGAGTTCCTGCACCTGCGTCGCCCCGGCTTCCTGCATATGATAGCCGGAGATCGAAATACTGTTGAATTTCGGCATGTTGGCCGATGTATATGCAAAGATATCTGAAATGATCCGCATCGAAGGCTCGGGCGGGTAGATGTAGGTGTTGCGGACCATGAACTCCTTCAGGATGTCGTTCTGGATGGTCCCGTCGAGCTGGCTCCTGTCGACGCCCTGCTCCTCGCCCGCGACGATGAAAAAGGCGAGGATCGGGATCACCGCGCCGTTCATCGTCATGCTGACGCTCATCTGATCGAGCGGGATGCCGTCGAACAGGATCTTCATGTCCTCGACGCTGTCGATCGCCACGCCGGCCTTGCCGACGTCGCCGGTCACGCGCGGATGGTCGCTGTCATAGCCGCGGTGCGTGGCGAGATCGAAGGCGACACTCAGCCCCTTCTGCCCCGCGGCCAGGTTGCGGCGATAGAAGGCGTTGGATTCCTCGGCGGTCGAGAATCCGGCGTACTGCCGGATCGTCCACGGCCGCCCGGCATACATCGACGCGCGCACCCCGCGCGTGAACGGCGCGAAGCCCGGCAATCCGGGATCGATCTCCGCCACATCCTGCGCGGTGTAGAGCGGCTTGACCTCGATCCCCTCGGGCGTGTGCCAGGTCAGGTCGCGGCCCTTCACTTCCTTCGAAGCAAGCGCCTCCCAATCGGCGAAGGTGGGCTTCTCGCTCAAATTCCCTCTCCCATTGGGAGAGGGAGGGAGCCGCGAAGCGGCGGAAGGGTGAGGGTCGAGGCGAGTCCAATCGTTCTCACCCTTCCCACGCCTTCGGCGCGGGCCCCTTCCCTCTCCCGATGGGAGAGGGAGTTCAGGTCGCACCCCCTCAACACCCCTTGAACTCCGGCTTGCGCTTCTGGAGGAAGGCCATGCCCCCCTCCATCGAATCGGCCGTGCCGCGCGCAGCGCGCTGGTTGTCGGCCTCGCGCGCCATCGCCTCGGCATAGCTTCCGTCGAGCGCGCCGTGGAGCTGGCGGCGCATCATCCCCAAAGCTGCGGTCGGGCCCGCCGCGAGCCGCGCGGCGAGGCGCATCGCCTCGGCCTCGAGCATGTCGTCGTGCACCACTTCGTGGATCATTCCCCAGTCGCGCGCCTTGCTCGCCGGCACGCGCTCGCCGAGCATCATCATCTCGGTCGCCCGTGCGCGCCCGATCAGTCGCGGCAGCATCCAGCTTGCGCCTCCGTCCGGAACGAGCCCGATATTGACGAAAGCCTGCAGAAAATAGGCGGTGTTGCTCGCCACGCAGAAATCGGCGGCGAGCGCGAGGCTGCACCCGATCCCCGCCGCAGGCCCGCGCACTGCGCTCACCACCGGCACCGCGAGCTCGGCGATCGCGAGCAAGGCCGGGTGGTAATGATCGGTAAGCGCGGCATGCGTCGCCGCCCCCGGATCGCCTGCCGCCATCAGCGCCCCGCCCGCCACCTCCGCACCCGAGCAGAAGCCCTTGCCCGCGCCCTGGAGCAGCACGCAGCGCGCGTCGCCGAGATCGCCGACGGCATCGCGGATCTCGTCGAACATCGCCGGCGGCGCGGCATTGAGCCGGTCGGGCCGGTTCAACGTGACGGTCAGCACGTCGCCGTGTCGCCCGGTGAGAATGTGCTCGTACGCCATCAGTGATCGCCCTTCGGCGTCTCCATGATCTCGGTCAGCACCCCGCCCATGTCCTTCGGGTGGACGAAGAAGATCGGCGTCCCGTGCGCGCCGATCCGCGGTGGCCCAAGCACCTTCGCGCCCTTGCCCTCGAACCACGCCTTCGCGGCATGGATGTCGGGCACTTCGTAGCACAAATGATGCTGCCCGCCCGCGGGGTTCTTCGCGAGGAAGCCATGGATCGGCGAGCCCTCGCCCAGCGGCTCGATCAACTCGATCTGGCTGTTCGGCGTGTCGACGAAGCACACCTTCACCCCTTGCGCGGGCAAGTCGAAGGGCGCGCCGATCACTTCGGCCCCCAACACGTCGCGATAGAAGACGATCGATTTCTCGATCGACGGTGTCGCGACGCCGACATGGTTGAGGCGGCCGAGCTTCATTGCTTGGCCGGAGGCGCCGACGGGGTGGCCGCAGGCATCGCATAGGGCAGCCCGCACGCGGCATAGACCTTGCGGACCAGGGTCTCGTCCCCCGCCGGGCCGACGAAATTGCCGCCGATCGTGTTGCCCGCGCCGTCGTCGAGCGCCACGTCGATCGACTTCGCCTTCACGATCTGGCTGACGATCATGAACACCTCGACCGGCTCGCCGTTATACGCGCCGCGGCCGGGGAACTGCCATTCGGTCATGTCGGCCTGCGCACTGTCGAAAGTGAGCGTCACGATCCGCGAATCGCCCGCTGCCATCGCCGGCTTGGGCAGGAATTGCACCGATACGATCGGCTGCGCCGCGGTGTCGCAGCGGATCAGCAGCCGCGCGCCGTCGGAATCGGTCGCGGTCGCGCTGGCGCTCTTCGGCTTGGCCGGATCGGTGCTTTCCTTATAGACCCAGCCGGCGGCGGCCTGGGCGGGAGCGGGAGCGGTCTGGAGCGCAAGCGCAAGCAAAAGGCTGATCATGGGCGTCCTTGGGGCTGCCGGCGGCCGGTGCGGCGCCGTTCACAGCGGGATGTTGTCGTGCTTCTTCCAGGGGTTCTCAAGCTGCTTGTTGCGCAGCTTCCTGAGCCCCAGCGCGATCCGCCGCCGCGTCGAGTGCGGCATGATCACTTCGTCCACGAAACCTTTGCTCGCCGCTACGAACGGATTGGCGAAGCGCGCCTCATATTCGGCGGTGCGCTCGGCGATCTCCTCGGGCGTCTTGCCGCGGAAGATGATCTCCACCGCGCCCTTCGCCCCCATCACGGCGATCTCGGCAGTGGGCCAGGCATAATTGAGGTCGCCGCGCAGATGCTTCGAGGCCATCACGTCATAGGCCCCGCCATAGGCCTTGCGCGTGATCACCGTGATCTTGGGCACGGTCGCCTCGGCATAAGCGAAGAGCAATTTGGCGCCGTGCTTGATGATCCCCGAATGCTCCTGCCCTACCCCCGGCAGGAAGCCCGGCACGTCGACGAAGGTCACGATCGGGATCTCGAACGCATCGCAGAAGCGCACGAACCGCGCGCCCTTCTTCGACGAATTGATGTCGAGGCACCCGGCGAGCACCATCGGCTGGTTCGCCACCACCCCCACCGTGCGCCCCTCGATCCTCCCGAAGCCGATGATGATGTTCCCCGCATGGCTCGGCTGCAGCTCGAAAAACTCGCCATCGTCGAGCGTCTTCCGGATCAGCTCGTGCATGTCATAGGGCTGGTTCGCGCTCGGCGGGATCAGCGTGTCGAGGCTGTCCTCGATACGGTCCCACGGATCGTCGCAGGGGCGCTCCGGAACCTCTTCGCGGTTCGAGGCGGGAAGGAAATCCACGAAGTCGCGGGCCGCGAGCAGCGCCTCGATGTCGTTGTCGAAGGCCATATCGGCGACCCCCGACTTCGTGGTATGCGTCACTGCTCCGCCCAGTTCCTCTTGCGTGACGATCTCGTTGGTGACGGTCTTCACTACATCCGGGCCGGTGACGAACATGTACGACGAATCCTTCACCATGAAGATGAAGTCGGTCATCGCGGGAGAATAGACGGCCCCGCCTGCGCAGGGGCCCATGATCAGCGAAAGCTGCGGCACCACGCCGCTCGCCAGCACGTTGCGCTGGAACACCTCGGCATAGCCGCCCAGCGACGCGACGCCCTCCTGGATGCGCGCCCCGCCGCTGTCGTTGAGGCCGATCACCGGCGCGCCGACCTTCATCGCCATGTCCATGATCTTGCAGATCTTCTGCGCGTGCCGCTCCGAGAGCGAGCCGCCGAACACCGTGAAATCCTGGCTGAACACGAAGACGAGCCGGCCGTTGACCGTGCCGCTGCCGGTGACGACGCCGTCGCCGGGGACGACCTGCTCGGGCATCCCGAAATCGACGCAGTTATGCTCCACATACATGTCGAGCTCTTCGAAGCTGCCGGGATCGAGCAGCACCTCGACTCGCTCGCGCGCGGTCAGCTTGCCCTTGGCGTGCTGTGCGTCGATGCGCTTCTGCCCGCCGCCGAGGCGGGCCGCGGCGCGGCGGCGTTCCAGTTCTGCAATCGTCGACGACATGGGCATCCCCTCGAAGCCGCGGCTTCTGCACCGGGCACAGCGCGCCCGCAAATGCAATGTTGCGAAGTTGCGGGTAGAGAGTTTGCAGATATTCCGCTATGGTGCGCGCATGGCCACTCCCCGCCGCCGCCTCTTCGAAGGCTTTCGCCTGCGCGAGCTGCGTCGCCGCGCGGGAATCAGCCAGGCGGCAATGGCGCAGCGGATCGGCATCTCGGTCTCCTATCTCTCGCAGATCGAGAACAACGACCGGCCGATCACCGACATCGTCCTCGTCGCGCTCGCCCGCGAATTTCCGCTCGAGGCGTTCGGCGACGCCGGGGACAGCGCCGCTTTGCTCCGCACGATCGACGCCGCGACCGATCCCAGCGTGCCTGCCGAGCGCATCGAGGAAGCCGATGTCCGCCGCGGGATCGAGCAGCAGCCCCTGCTCGCGCGCCGCCTCGTCGCGCTCCACGACGCGTGGCGGCGCAGCCAGGAACAGCTCCGCGTCCTCGACGATCGCTTCGACAGCGGTTCGAGCGACGCCCCGCCGCTCCCTTGGGAGGAGGCGCGCGACTGGTTCCAGGCCGAAGGCAATTACATCGACGCGATCGATCGCTCGGCGGAGACGCTCGCCGGGACCTTCGAAGAAGGCGCGGTGCGCGGGCTCGAGGATCGGCTGCGCTGGCAGGGCGTCCGTGTGGTCGCGCAGGATGGCGACGGCAGCGAGCTCAGCCGCTTCGACGAGGCCGAGGGCGTGCTCGCGATCAACAGCGCGCTCCCGCCCGAAAGCCGCGCCTTCCTCCTCGCGCACCGGCTGGTCCGCTACGAATTCGCCAACGAGATGCGCCACGTGATCGAGCAATCGGGGCTCGCCAGCCCTGCGTCGCGCGAATTGCTCACGATCGGCCTCGCCAATTATGCCGCGGGCGCGCTGCTGATGCCGTACAACGCCTTCCGCGCCGCCGCGCGCGAGGTTCGCCACGACATCGACCGCCTGCGCCAGCGCTTCGGCGTGAGCTTCGAGCAGGCGTGTCACCGCCTCTCGACGCTCCAGCGTCCCGGCGCGGCGGGCCTGCCCTTCTTCTTCTGCCGCGTCGACATGGCGGGCAACATCACCAAGCGCCATTCGGCGACGCGGCTGCAATTCGCCCGCTTCGGCGGCGCCTGCCCGCTCTGGGTGGTGCACGAGGCCGTGGCGATCCCCGACCGCATCCTCGTCCAACTGGCCGAGATGCCCGACGGCACGCGCTACGTCTCGATGGCCAAGGGGCTGGTGAAGCCTTCGGGCAGCTACGCCCGCCCGCCGCGTCGCTACGCGGTGGCGCTGGGCTGCGAGGAAGTCCACGCCGCCGACTTCGTCTATGCGGACGACGTCCGGCTGGGCGGCATGGCCACGCCGATCGGCGCGAGCTGCCGCATCTGCCCCCGCGCCGACTGCGACCAGCGCGCCTCCCCGCCCGCGGGATC
>JAEWCK010000168.1 GCA_023390675.1 Pseudomonadota bacterium | reverse complement strand
CCTCAACGCGATGTATGTGATGGGGCCCGGCCACGGTGGCCCGGGGCCCGTGGCGGCCGCGTGGCTGGAGGGGACGTACAGCGAGATCTACACCGACATCACGCAGGACGAGGCGGGGATGACGAGGCTGTTCACGCAGTTCTCGTTCCCTGGGGGGATTCCGAGCCATGTCGCGCCCGAAACGCCAGGGTCGATCCACGAGGGTGGCGAGCTCGGGTATGCGCTGGCGCACGCCTACGGAGCGGCGTTCGACAACCCGGACCTCGTCGTCGCCGCGGTGATCGGCGACGGTGAGGCCGAAACCGGTCCGCTGGCAGCGAGTTGGCACTCCACAAAGTTCATCGATCCGGGCCGTGACGGCGCGGTGCTGCCGATTCTCCATCTCAACGAGTACAAGATCGCCAGTCCGACCGTGCTCGCACGGATCGAGCCGGAAGAACTCGATGGCCTGATGCGCGGTTTCGGCCATACACCGTATGTGGTCGAGGGCTCGGATCCCGAGCAGATGCACCAGGACTTCGCGGCCACACTCGACCGCTGCCTCGACCAGATCGCGGAAATCCAGCTGCGTGCCCGCCATGCCGGCCGCACCGAACGACCCCCGTGGCCAATGATCATCCTTCGATCGCCGAAGGGATGGACGGGCCCGAAGGAGGTCGACGGACAACCCGTGGAGGGCACGTGGCGCTCACACCAGGTGCCGTTCAGCGACGCGCGTGAGGACGCGACACACCTGGCGTTGCTGGAGGAGTGGCTGCGTAGCTATCAGCCCGAGGAGCTCTTCGACTCATCGGGCGTTCCGGTGCCCGAGATCCGCGGCCTGCATCCGATCGGCAGCCGCCGCATGAGCGCAAACCCGCATGCCAACGGCGGCATCCTGATGCGGCAGCTGCGGATGCCGGACTTCCGTGACTACGCCGTTCCGGTCGAGCATCCGGGCACCGGAGCGGTCGAGTCGACCCGCGTGCTGGGTGAGTTCCTGCGGGACGTGGTGCGCAACAACATGACCAACTTCCGGGTCTTCGCCCCCGACGAGAACAACTCCAACCGGCTCAGCGCCGTCCTCGAGGCGACCGACCGGACCTGGAACGCCAGGATCAGGGCCGGTGACAACAACCTCGCGCCCGACGGGCGGCTGATGGAGATCCTTTCCGAACACACCTGCCAGGGGTGGCTGGAGGGCTATCTGCTGACCGGCCGGCACGGGTTCTTCTCATGCTATGAGGCCTTCATCCACATCGTCGACTCGATGTTCAACCAGCACGCCAAATGGTTGAAGACCACCAACGGCATCCCGTGGCGGGCCCCGATCGCCTCGCTGAACTACCTGCTGACCAGCCACGTGTGGCGACAGGACCACAACGGATTCTCGCACCAGGACCCCGGCTTCATCGACCATGTGGTGAACAAGAAGGCGGAGACGATCCGGGTCTACCTACCGCCGGACGCGAACACGCTGCTGTCGGTAACGAGTCACTGCTTGCAAAGCCGGCAGTGCGTGAACGTCATCGTGGCAGGCAAGCAACCACAGCTGCAGTACCTGAACATGCATGACGCGATCGTGCACTGCACCAAGGGCATCGGCATCTGGCAGTGGGCGAGCACGGACGAGGGCACCGACCCGGATGTGGTGTTGGGATGCGCCGGCGACGTGCCGACGATGGAGACGCTCGCGGCGGTCCAGATCCTGCGTGAGTGGTTTCCGGACCTGCGGATCCGGGTGGTCAACGTGGTCGACCTCATGCGGCTGCAGGACGACCAGACACACCCGCACGGACTGTCCGGCACCGAGTTCGACTCGCTCTTCACCACCAACCGCCCGATCATCTTCGCCTACCACGGCTACCCCTGGCTGATCCACCGGCTGACCTACCGGCGCACCAACCACGAGCAACTGCACGTACGCGGGTACATCGAAGAGGGCACCACCACCACACCCTTCGACATGTGCGTGCTCAACGGGATCGACCGCTTCGACCTCGCCATCGACGTGATCGATCGGGTTCCCCGGCTACAGGCCACCGCCGGACACTACCGGGAGCGCCTGAGGAACAAGCTGATCGAGCATCGGCAGTACATCCGGACCCACGGTGAAGACATGCCCGAGATCCGCAACTGGCACTGGTCGACGGAACCAGGACCCACTACAAGCATCGACAACCCGCCGCTGCACGAACCTGAGCCCTGATCCTCGACACACCCGGTACAGCCCCTTGGTGCGACCCGGACCGTGGTCCAGATCAACGTGACCTGCTGCTCGGGGCGCGCAGTCGAAGCGTGAGGTGTTACGGGCGCGTTCACGAGCCTTGGCGGCAATGCGGGCGCAGATCCGTGACGAGGGCTGGTTCCTCGGCGGCAGGCCGTTGTACGGGTATCGGCTGGTGGACGCGGGCCCGCATCCGAATCCGATGCATGCGAAGTGGGGTCGGCGGCTGCAGCGGTACGACGTCGACCCGGTGACCGCGCCGACGGTGCGACGGATCTTCGCGGAGCGGCTGCGAGGCCGCAGCGCGTCGCGGATCGCCGCGATGTTGAACGCGGATGGGGGTGCCGTGCCCGTCGCGGGCTGATCCGGGTCGCAACCGTCACCGGGCCGGGTGCGGGTGGGGCTTGACGACGGTGCAGGCGATCTTGGCGAACGTGAAGTACACGGGGCGGCAGGTCTGGAACCGGCAGCCCGCCCGTCACACGCCGGTGCACCTGCCGGGGCCGTTCAAGACGCAGCGGTGGGCGAAGACGAGCGATTGGGTGATCTCCAAGCAGCTGGCTCATCGGGCGTTGGTGTCGGAGGCCGACTGCATCGCGGCGCAGGAGATCACTGCGCTGCCGGCGCCGGCGTGTGGCGGCGTCCGGAGGTATCAGCTGGTCGGTCTGCTGCGCTGTGGGCTGTGCCGCCGGCGGCTGGAGTCCTGCTGGTCGCACGGTCGGCCGGCGTACCGCTGCCAGCACGGTCATTCCAGCGCCCGGCCACGGGGGTCCAATCGGATGCGAAACGTCTACGTCCGCGAGGATCACATGACTGTGGTCCTTCGGGAGCTGCTGCACGAGGAGAATGGAGCCCTGGAAGGTCAACCGGTCTGGATGATCGCCCGATATCTTCGTGAGCACGGGCTTGAAGTCATGTGCAGGGAGGATGCCTGCGCGATCCAAGCGGAATTTCCGATTTGAATCCCCTGCGCGGAGATGTCCGCGCGCAGGGGTTAACGTGTCGAAGGGGGGACTTGAACCCCCACGCCCTTGCGGGCACTAGCACCTCAAGCTAGCGCGTCTGCCATTCCGCCACTTCGACCTGCTGTGGACATCCTACCCGGTGATTTTCTCACCGCCCCGGATGGCCGTCGGAGACATTACACGGTCCGGGAAGATCTTGGCGAACGTGAAGTACACGGGGCGGCAGGTCTGGAACCGGCAGCCCGCCCGTCACACGCCG
>JAEWCK010000068.1 GCA_023390675.1 Pseudomonadota bacterium | reverse complement strand
GCGTTGGCCGCCGGCGCGGCGGCGGGCTCCTGGGCCTGGGCCGGAGCGGCGAACGCCAGCCCCATCGCCAGGACAATCGAAGTCAACCCAAGCATGCGCATCGTCTAGTGTCACCCTGTTCGCATGGAGCGCGTACGACGAGGCGGGAAACCGCCCCAAGTGAGCGGCCTATACGCCGCGGGCGGCCATTCTCAACCCTTTTTGATCGAACGTTGCGGGGGATGGAGGGCGCGCCTAAGGAGTCGCGAACCTGCAAGCGGCGGAGCGATACCTTGGGCGGCGATGCGATTCTGGACGAGTTCCGCGATGCGGGCGCGCTGATGGAGGGGCATTTCATCCTCTCCTCCGGGCTGCGCTCGCCGGTGTTCCTCCAGAAGATGCGGATCTTCGAGGATCCCGCGCGCACCGGGCGCGTCTGCGCGAAGCTCGGCGCGCTGATCCGCGACTCGTTCGGGCAGGTCGACATCGTCGTCTCGCCTGCGATCGGCGGAATCATCCCGGGCTACGAGACGGCGCGCGCATTGGGCTGCAAGGCTGTGTTCGTCGAGCGCGAGGATGGCGAGTTCCAGCTCCGCCGCGGCTTCGAGATCCCGCCCGGCGCGCGCGTGGTAATGGTCGAGGACATCGTCACCACCGGGCTCTCGTCGCGCGAATGCATCGCGGCGATTCGCAAGCATCCCGGCGAGCTGCTCGGCGCGGCGTGCATCGTCGACCGCTCGAACGGCAAGGCCGATATCGGCGTGCCGCTCGTCTCGCTCGTCAAGATGGACGTCCCCGCCTATCCCGCCGATCAGCTTCCGCCGGAGCTCGCGGCGATCCCCGCGGTCAAGCCCGGAAGCCGGGCGCTGGCGTGACGGGAAAGCTCCGCCTCGGCGTCAATATCGACCATGTCGCGACCGTGCGGAATGCGCGCGGATCGGGCTATCCCGATCCGGTCCGTGCCGCATTGCTCGCCGCCGAGGCCGGCGCCGACGGCATCACCGCCCACCTCCGTGAAGATCGCCGCCACATCACCGACGACGATATCGCGCGCCTCTCGGCCGAGCTGCCGGTGCCGCTCAACCTCGAAATGGCGGCGACCGAGGAGATGCTCGCGATCGCGCTTCGCCACCGCCCGCACGCAGTGTGCATCGTCCCCGAGAAGCGCGAGGAGCGCACAACCGAGGGCGGGCTCGACGCGGCAGGGCAGCACAACCACCTCGCCCCCATGGTGGCGAAGCTGCTCGACGCGGGCTGCCGCGTCTCGCTGTTCGTCGAGCCCGACGAGCGCCAGATCGACGCGGCGCTGCGCCTCCGCGCGCCCGTGATCGAAGTCCACACAGGCCGCTATTGCGAGCTCGCCGAGAATGCGCGCGAGACGGAGCTCAAACGCATCGCCGACGCCGCCGCGCTCGCCGCCAAGGCAGGGCTCGAGCCGCATGCCGGGCATGGCCTCACGTTCGACAACGTGGTCCCGATCGCCGCCATCCCGCAGATCAGGGAATTGAACATCGGCCATTTCCTGATCGGCGAGGCGATTTTCGACGGGCTCGCTCCGGTGGTGAAGCGGATGCGCGCGCTGATGGACGGCGCACGTTGATCATCGGCACCGGCTCGGACCTCTGCAATATCGAGCGAATCCAGGCCTCTCTGGACCGATTCGGGACACGCTTCGAGCAGCGCGCCTTTACCGAGACGGAGCTCGCCAAGGCAGCAAGGCGCCCGCACAATTATGCGGCGACGCTCGCCAAGCGCTTCGCCGCGAAGGAAGCCTTTTCCAAGGCAGTCGGAACCGGGTTCAAGCGCGGGGTGTTCCTGCGCGACATCGGCGTCGTCAATGCGCCGTCGGGGGCGCCTACGCTCGCGCTGACCGGAGGGGCCAAGGCGAGGCTTGACGCGCTCATCCCCGAGGGTCACGTCGCAAGAGTGCACCTGACGCTTACCGACGATCATCCCTGGGCCTTCGCCATGGTGATCATCGAAGCGGTGAAGGACGAATAATGGCGGCGGACGAGTTGGCGTTGAGCGAAGCGGAGTTCGAGCACGAAGCCGAGGCCCGGCCGCGCACCGACTGGTGGGCGGAGGCGAAGGGCATCTTCTGGCTCGTCCTCGCCGTGCTCGGCTTCCACAGCCTGATCGCCAAACCCTTCTTCATCCCGTCCGAATCGATGCTGCCGGGGCTGCTCGTCGGCGATCGGCTCGTCGTCACCAAATATCCCTATGGCTATAGCTGGGTGACGCCGACCTTCCATTTGCTGCCCTTCTTGCCGGGCCGACTGTTCGGCCGGCTGCCCGAGCGCGGCGACGTCGTCATCGTCACGCCGCCCGGCACCGGCACCGATTATATCAAGCGCGTGATCGGTCTTCCCGGCGACGTGGTCGAGGTCCGCGGCGGGCTGCTCTATCTGAACGGCAGGCCCGTGCCGCGCCGCGCAATGGGCGACCGGATGATCCCGGTCGACGCCAACACGCGCTGCGACGCCGAGCATTACGAAGGCCGGCTCGTCACGCAGGCCGGCAAGCAATTTTGCCGACTGCCGATCTTCCGCGAGACCCTCCCCAACGGCCGCTCCTACGACACGATCGATCTGGGCTATAAGCCCGGGCGCGGCGACAATTTCCCGGCCATCCGCGTGCCCAGGGACAAGGTCTTCCTGATGGGCGACAATCGCGACAATTCGGCCGACAGCCGCTTCACCGCCGCCGAGAACGGGCTGGGCGGGCCGGTGCCGTGGGAGAATATCGGCGGGCGCGCCGAGTTCATCACTTTCAGCCTCGACGGCAGCGCGAGCTGGAACCCGCTGACCTGGCCCCGATCGTTCCGCCCGGGCCGCGCGGGCACTTCGCTCCATCCGCAGCGCGACGATCGATGAGCGCCGATCCGCTCGAATCCGCGACCGTCGAGGTCGTCCAGGAGCCAGGGCCCAACGAGCTGCGCGATCCCGTGGTCCGCGCCGAATTGAAGCGCGCCAGCGTATGGTTCGGGCTCGCGATCGGCGTTGCGTTGCTTGTGCTGCTCGTTCAGCCGCTGCTGATCATCTTCGGCGGGCTCGTCTTCGCTTCGATGCTCGACGGCGGCGCGCGCCTGCTCGGCCGTATCCTGCCGATCCCGCGCACGCTCCGGATCGTCATCACGATCCTGCTCGTCATCGCCTTCTTCGCCGGGCTGATCTACATGACCGGCGTCCAGGTCGCCGCTCAGGCCGAGCAGCTCCGCGCGACGCTCGAAGTGCAGGCGAACAAGGTCGCCCACTGGATCGCGAGCCTCGGCCTCATGCCCGGCCGGTCGGACCTGACCGGACTCATCCAGCAGGCGCTGGGCTCGGTCGGGCGGCTCACCTCGGCGGTGGGATCGGTGGTCGGCGCAGTCACCAGCCTGATCATGATCATCATCATCGGGCTGTTCGTCGCGCTGGAGCCGCGCATCTACGAGCGCGGTCTCCAATGGATGATCCCGCGCGATTCGCGCGATTCCTTCGCGACGATGCTCTCCAGCATGGCGACGACGATGCGTCGCCTGCTCGCCGGGCGGCTGCTCGGCATGCTGATTGAAGGCATATTGATCTGGATCTGCCTTAGCCTCGCGGGCGTGCCGATGGCGCTGCTGCTCGGCATCATCACCGGCGTGCTGGCCTTCATTCCCAATATCGGCGCGTTCATCTCGGGCGTGATGATGGTGACCGTGGGCTTCAGCGCGGGCTATGAGACCGGCATCTGGGCGATTATCATCTATTTCGGCGTCCAGAATTTCGACGGCTATGTCGTCATTCCGATGGTCGCGCGGCGCACCGTCGACATGCCCCCCGCGCTCACGCTCTCGTCGCAGATCCTCGCGAGCACGCTGTTCGGCGTGCTCGGGCTCGCGCTCGCCGATCCGATGGTGGCGATGATCAAGGTCGCGCTTCAGAGCGAGGCCGAGCGCGCCGCGCGCGAGGCGGAGACCAACGGCAATCACCGCCGCTTCGGCTGGCGCGTGCGGCACAGCGCGGTGGAAGTGCCGGCGCCCGACCCCGAAAACCTGCCGGACCCGACCGCGTGATCCTCTACGATTACTTCCGCTCTTCCGCCGCGTATCGTGTGCGGATCGCGCTCAACCTCAAGGGGCTCAACTACGAGCGCCGCGACGTGATGCTGCTCGAAAACCAGCAGCGGTCGCCCGAGCATCTCGCGCGCAACCCGCAAGGCCTCGTCCCCGCGCTCGAGGCCGACGGCCGGATGCTCACCCAGAGCCTCGCGATCATCGACTGGCTCGACGCGCGTTATCCCGAGCCTCGGCTGATCCCCGCCGATCCCGACGCGCGCGCCGCGGCGCTGGCCAAGGCGCTCGTCGTCGCGGCCGATATTCACCCGCTCAACAACCTGCGCGTGGTGCGCAAGCTCAAGAGCATGGGGATCGACGACGACGGCCGCGACGAATGGACGCGCCACTGGATCGCCGAGGGCTTCGCTGCGTTGGAGGCGATGGCGGGAGACGGGCCGTTCCTTGGCGGCAACTCTCCCGACGTCGCAGACCTCTTCCTGGTGCCCCAGATGTTCAACGCCCGCCGCTTCAACACGCCGCTCGACGCCTTTCCGCGCCTCGTCGCGATCGACGCCGCCGCGCAGGCGCTTCCCGCCTTCGCCGCCGCCCATCCCGACGCGGTGGCCCCCAAGTGAGGCGGTTCGGCTGGGCGGCGCTGCTGGTCGCGGCGCCTGCCTGGGCCCAGACCGCCCCGGAGACTCGCGATCCCGACGAGATCGTCGTCACCGGTCGCGGGCTCGATGCGCCTCCAGGCGATGCGGCGTACGACATCGTGACGATCGACCGCGCGCGCCTCGCGAACACTGCGAGCGGCCGGCTCGAGGATGCGCTGCGCGACGCCGCCGGCCTGGCCCAGTTCCGCCGCTCGGATTCGCGTTCGGCGCATCCCACCAGCCAGGGAATCACGCTCCGCGGGCTCGGCGGCAACGCGTCGAGCCGCGCGCTGCTGCTGCTCGACGGGGTGCCGCAGGCCGACCCGTTCGGCGGCTGGGTGGCGTTTCCGGCCTACATGCCCGAGCGCCTTGGTGCGGCGCGGATCGTGCGCGGCGGCGGCAGCGGCTATGCCGGTCCCGGCGCGCTCGCCGGGACGATCGAGCTGACCAGCGGCTCGCCGCGCGATCTCGGCCCGCTCCAACTGGCGGGCTTCTACGGCAGCCGAAACAGCATGGATGCGGCCGGCGTCAGTGGAATCCGGCTGGGCAGCGGCTTCGTCACATTCGCCGGGCAATATGCTCGCGGCGACGGCTTCGTTCCCGTGGTCGCGGAGGATCGGGGTCCCGCCGATCGCGCCGCGCCCTACGAACAGGCTAGCGCCGCAGTTCGCACGGTGGTCGATCTCGGCGGGCCCGAGCTTCAGGCCAATATCTCCGCCTTCACCGATCATCGCGACCGCGGCGTCGATTTCACTCGCGTGAAGAGCGAAGGCGCCGACGCGAGCCTGCGGCTGGTGGGGCGCGGCCGCTGGGGCTGGTCCGCGCTCGCCTATCTCCAGGCGCGCGGCTTCGCCTCGGGCTTCGCCAGCGTCAACGACGCGCGCACCGCGGCGACCGCGACGCTCGACCAGTACAGCGTTCCCGCCACCGGCATCGGCGCGCGGATCGAGCTCCAGCCCCCGGTCGGCCGGGGGGTCACCTTGCGCCTCGGCGGGGACGTCCGCCGCGTCTCGGGGCGCACGCAGGAGCTGTTCACTTATGTCGCGGGCGCGCCGACGCGGCGCCGCGTCGCGGGTGGCGCCAGCGTCACCGCGGGCGGCTTTGCCGATGCGAGCTACGAAGCACGCGGTCTGACACTGAGCGCGGGCGGGCGCATCGACCATTGGGATATCGCCGATGGCGCGCTTTTCGAAACGCCACTGGCAGGCGGCGCGGCGCTCACCGACAGCCGTTTCCGGGACCGCAGCGGCTGGGAAGCGACCGGCCGTCTCGGTGCCGCATACCGCCTTGGCGGAGTCACGCTGCGCGCCGCGGCGTACCGGGGCTGGCGCCTGCCGACGCTCAACGAGCTCTACCGTCCCTTTCGCGTCGGCGCCGACGCCACCGCCGCCAACGCCGCGCTCGATCCCGAGCGGCTGGACGGCGCCGAGATCGGTCTCGACTGGCAGCCCATATCCGCCCTGACGCTCCGCGCCACCGCCTATTGGAACCGCCTCGCCGGCGCGATCGCCAACGTCACGCTCGCCAGCGGCCCAAGCACCTTCCCCGGCGTCGGCTTCGTCTCGGCGGCAGGAGTCTTTCGCCAGCGGCAGAATCTCGATGCGGTGCTCGCGAAGGGAGTCGAGCTCGACGCCCGTCTCGCGCTCGGGGACTTCAGCCTTGCCGGCTCCTGGGCCTGGGTCGATTCGCGTGTCGAAGCCTCGGGGACCGCCGCGCCGCTCGCCGGCCTCCGCCCTGCCCAGACCGCGCGCGATCAGGGTTCGGCTACGCTTGCCTGGGCGCATGGCGAGGCAAGCGCGTCTTTCACGGCGCGCTATACCGGGCCGCAATTCGAGGACGACCAGAACACCCGAAGCCTCGCGAGCGCCTTCACGCTCGATGCGTCCGCAGCATTGCCCCTCACGCGCGATCTGGCGATCGAGGCTCGCGCCGAGAACCTGTTCGACGAACGCGTCGAATCTGGGATCAGTGGCCCCGGCGTCGTCGAGCGCGCCACGCCGCGCACCCTGTGGCTCGGACTACGCTTTCGGCTGCACTAGCCGATCGAACAGCGCGAGATATTCGGCGATCGGATCGCCTCCGGCCATCACCGGCGCAGGCCGCTCCGCATCGGGCCGAAGCCAGTGATCGATCGCCGCCACCAGCGCGTCCGCATCGTCCCGCGCCACCACGCTGCCCAGCTC
>JAEWCK010000058.1 GCA_023390675.1 Pseudomonadota bacterium | reverse complement strand
CCCCTGAACAGCGTGCCCCACCAGTCGCGACTCGCCTTGCGGGTGAAATCGGGGAAGACCGACGGCCCCGGCCAGACCGGCGCGACATAGAGGCCGCCGTCGGGGTTGCGCAGCAGATGCCCGCCCGCCTTGCCGCTGTCGTACGGCGCATAGCCCTGATCGGGCGCGGCGGCGACATGAAGGTCGGTGATCGCGACAAGCTTGATTCCGTCGGCATCGAGATCGCCCGCAAGCTTCTTGAGGTCGGGGAATGCGGCCTTGTTGACCGTGAACGGCCGGTTGCGGTCCTGATAGTCGATGTCGAGCCAGATCACGTCGGTCGGCACGCGGTCCTTGCGCAGCCGCGCGGCCACGTCGCGGACCTCGGCGTCGGTCATGTAGCTGTAGCGCGACTGCTGGAAGCCCAATGCCCAGCGCGGCACGAGCGGCGCCTTGCCGGTCAGACCGGTGTAGCGGCGCACCACGTCGGCCGGCCCCGGGCCGACGATGACGTAATAGTCGACAGGACCGCTTTCGGCTCCGAAGGCGAGCGTCCCGTCCGCCCGGTGCCCGAAATCGAACCAGCTGCGCCATGTGTTGTCGAGCAGCACGCCATAGGCGCCGCCCTTGCCGCCGACGCTCAGGAAGAAGGGGATGGATTTGTAGATCGGGTCGGTGGTGCCGGTATAGCCCCACGCGTCGGTGTTCCAGTCGACATAGCTCGCGCCGCGCCGGTCGAACGGACCGGTCTTGTCGCCGAGTCCGAAATAGCGCTCGCCCTGCGGCATCGCCTTGGCGAGCGTGAAGCGCACGCCGTCGCGGGCGAGCGGCGCGGCGGCGTCGGCCAGGATGGTCTTGCCCGCATTGTCCGCGATCGTGAGCCGCAGCGTCGCCGGATCGACTCGCACGCGCAGCGCCGAGGTGGCAAAGCCGTCGGGGGCGGCCGCCACCTTCGCGCGGCGTGCGCGGATTTCGGCGGGTACTGCCCAGCTCGCGTCCTCGGCGAAACGGCCATCACGCGCGATCCGGACGCGCAGTATCGAATCGGTCAGCGCCTCGACGCGCAGGGTCTCGCCGCCCCGGGCGACCTCGACGCCGCCCGATACCGGATGCTGCTGCGCGAAGGCGGGGACGACGAACAATGCCAGCACGATCGCGAGCAACCAGCGCACGTGGAACTCCTCTTCTCGCCCCGGTGATGGAACCGGTTACAACGTCGCGGACCCTAGCGCCTCCCGGGAAGCGGCGGAAGCGGCAAGCGGATGGCGTCTCGAGTAAACGCGCGCTGGACAATCCGGCCCGGCATTGCGAAATTCGGCACGAACTGGGGGAAAGTCATGAAAACGTTCCATATCCTGCTCGTCGGCCTCGCCTTTGCCGCTGCCGCGCCGGCGAGCGCGCAGACCACCGATGTCGAGAAAGGCGCCGATGCCGCGAAGGTCTGCGGGCTCGATCACGATCCGACCGAAGCCGAGTTCCAGGCGCTCGCTCCGGCGAAGCGGCAGCAGATAATGGCCTGCTTCCAGCGCCAGTCGGCGTTGGACATGCAGCCGCAGCTGCCGATGAAGGTCGATGCGATCACCACGCTGCGCAGCGTGACCGCGGTGGGCACGCAGATCCGCTACGATTACGTCGTGGACATGGACGCCGCCACGGTCACCGCGGAGCAGCGCAAGGGCATCGAGAAGACCATGCAGGGCAAGGTGTGCGGCTCGAAGGACATGGCGACGGTCGTCCGCAACGGCGGCAGCTACGCCTATCGCTGGGAAGGGCGGGGAAAGGCATTGCTTCACCAGCTGACCATCTCGGCCTGCTGAGCGCGCGCCGCTTCAGCAAAGCCACCTGTGCGCGGCGAGCGCGGCGCAGCGCGCCGGCTCCAGCGGCCCCTGCTCGAACGCATGCAGATCGGCCGCGAGATGCGCGCGCGAGCGGGCGCCCACCGCTACCGTCGTGACGGCGGGGTGCGACAGCGCGAAGCGCAGCGCGAGGTCTGCGGCCGTCTCCCCGGGCAGCGCGATTTCGCGCGCGAGCCTGTCGACGCGCCGGGCGGTCTCGCGCCGGTGCGCGTCGTAGAAATAGTCGCTCCGCGGCGCGGCGCCCGCCAGCGCGCCGTAATAAAGCGGCGAGCGCGCGATCACGCCGACATCGTGCGCGATGCAGAGCGGCAGCAGCGCCGGAATCGCCCCCTGATCGAAGACATTGAGCATCGCCTGCACCGCGTCGATCGCCCCGCTCGCGACGGCCTCGAGCGGCGCATCGACATCGTGATCGAACAGCGAGACGCCGCAGCCCGCGATCTTCCCTTCCGCGCGCAGCCGCATCATCGTCTCCAGCCAGTCGCCTTCGCGCAGCCATTCGGGGCACCAGGCGTGCAGTTGCTGGAGCGCCAGCCGCTCGATGCCGAGCGTGGCGAGCAGCGCCTCGGTCTGGCCGCGGATATGGCTGCCCGGATAGGCTTGCTGCACGAGCACGTGCGGTGAGGGAAGGTCGAAGCGCACCAGCGGCGTGATGCGCGCGAACACGTGGACGCGCCGCGCCGCGCCCTCGCGCGCGAAGACCTCGCCGAGCAGCTCGGCCGCCCCACGGTCGCCTGCGTCGATCTCGAAGCCGGTGACGCCGCGATCGAGCGCGAGCGCGACCGTCGCCGCAGCTTCCGCCCGGTCGGTCTCCGGCGACGCCAGCCCCATCGTGCCGAGCGTGACTTCGGACAATTCGAGCCCGGTGCGGCCGAGGCGGCGATGGCGCATCAGTCGGCCGCCGCCGTGATCACCACCTGCAGTCCCGGCGCGTGCCGGTTGGCCCAGGACGAGCGGTGGAAGGTGCCGGGCTGCGCGGGCGTCTCGACGCAGTGGATGCTCGCCGCGCCCGGCGTGACTTCGATCTCGGCTTCGGAGTCGATCACGAAGGGAAAGCGCCCCGCCATCATCGCTGCGACCTGCTCGGGCCGGTGCGCCCAGGCGGCCTCGATCGTCGCGCCGGCGCGCGCGACTTGCGTGTCGAGCCGGCAAAGCAGCGGATATTCGCGGTGCATGTACGCGCGGTGGAGCGCCGCGTCGATATTGGCAGCGGGCGTCACGCGCATCCCCGCGGGCCGGCCGAGCGGCCAGACCAGCCGGCACGCGCGCGCCTCGCCGACGCGGTCGACATGCCAGACGAGGTCGCCCGGCGCGAAGAACGTGCGGATCGCCACCGACGCGCGCGCGCCGACCAGCCCGGCCATCAGCGCTGACAGCACCGCGATATCCTCCGCCAGCAATGCCCGTTCGCGTTCGAACGCGCCGGGGCCGAGCAGCCGGTCCGCCACCATCGCCAGCGCCGCATCGGGCTCGAGCCGGTTGAAGTCGAGTTTGAACCCCGGCGCGCGGAGCAAGGCGCGGACGAAGTCGCGATAGGGCAGGCCTTCGAGCGGCGGGCGTGGGATCTCCACTGCGCCCGTCGCGGCCTCGCCCAGCAGAAGCCGCACCGTTTCGGGTCCGGGCTCGGCCGGAACGCGCGCAAGCTCCGGCATCGCGCGCGTCAGCGTGCCGCCGCGGCTTCGGCGGGGGAGAGCTTGCGGATGCCCCGCACGAGGCAGCTCTGCGCGCTACGGCCGCCGGGATCGGGGATCACCAGGTCGGCATGCCGGCCCGGGCAGATTCGCTGGCCGCCGCGCGCCTTGATGCCGATGTTCATTGCCCAATCGACTCCCGCGCATCCCGGCGAGAGCGTCAGCTCCCACGTCTCGCGCGTGCCGATATGGACGAGCGCGCGGTTCGGCGCGGAGCTGCTGAAGCCGGTAACTTCGGAAGGCCAGAAGCAGCTGCGCCCCGCCTGCGGCTGGGCCGGTGGAGCCGCGGTGCCGAGCGCGGCGGCAAGCAGCAGGCAGATCCAACGCATCGGGCTTCTCCTGGGCTGGCGCGCGAGGGCCGGAGAAGCATGCTTCCCCGGCCCCCTTGTATTCGAACGGGTGGAGGGTGCCGGTCAAGCCGACGCCCTCGCGCAATCAATTCCCGAACTGGACGCGCACGCCGCCCATGATGCGCCGGCCGCCATATTGCAGGCGCATGATCTTGGGCGTGCCATCGGCGAACCGCTCGTAGCTTCCCGTCGAGATCGTCTGCGCCTCGCGCCGCAGGTTGCGGCCTTCCAGATAGACCTGGAAGTGGCGGTTGATGTTGTACGATGCCTTCGCGTCGATGAAGGTGCTCGCATCGTTGAAGCGCGCGACGCCCGGATTGTAGCCCGGCGCGACGAGGCGGACGTTGGTCCACTGCTCGCCCGGATAGTTGATGTCGACGGTGTTGCCGCCGCACGGCGTGATGCAGCTGAAGCGCTGCGTGCGGTACTGGTACGAAAGCCGCATGTTGAGCTTGCCGTCGTCATACCAGATCGAGGCGTTGGCGTAATATTTGGACTCGTCCGGCGGCAGCATCACGTCGCCGGTGTTCGGATCCTGCTGGCCGCTGGTGACGGCCGAGCTCAGGATCGAGACGTTGGCGTCGACGCCGGTGTATTTGAGCGGTCCGGGCAGGAAGGTATAGGCGGTCTTGACCGCGAACTCCCAGATGTCGCGCTTGTAGCCCGGGCCGTTGGCATAGGTCGGCACGAGGAACTCGATATCGCCGAGCGGCTTGCCGGTGAGCGGGTCGAGCTCGGTGCTGCCTTCGAAAGGCTTCTCCAGCACGGTGACTGCGATCGGCTTGCCGATCTTCACGTCGAGCTTGCCATAGGCGACCGAGAAGAGCGTGTCGGGGTTGGGATACCATTCGAGCGAGGCGTTGTAGCTCCACGCCGTGAACGGCTTGAGCCCCGGATTGCCGACGCGGCCGCTGCACCCGAAATCGTCGTCGCTGCCGGTGTCGAGGATCTCGCGCTCGTCGACCGTGCAGGTGCCGCCGGGGATCAGGTTATTGATCGCCGGGCGCGCGATCGTCTTGCCGCCATAGAGACGGAAGACCAGCGATTCGTCGAACGCCCACAGGTTCATGTTGAGGCTGGGCAGCCAGTCGGTGGTGCTCTTCTCCACGGTGAAGGGCTTGCTGAACGACTGGCTGATGAAGCCCGCGGCATTGCCGGGATCGAGCGGATTATAGGCCGGGGTCACGCGGATCGCCGTGATCGTCTGCAGACCCGAAGCCTTGTCCTTGGTGAACACACCGCGGATGCCGGCATTGCCGTTGAAGACGAGGCCCCAAGGCAGCTTCTGCTCGAAATCGAACATGCCATAGACGTTCTTGATCGTCTCATCCACGCGCGTGACTGGCTGGTCGTACATCTTGCCGTCGCTGCCCATGCACTGCTTGAGGCAGTCAAAGTTCATGAACTGCGACGCGCCGAGCTGGGCGAAGAGCTGGTCGGTGCGGATTCCCTTCCATGCGGCCGGAAGATTGCCGCGGTTGGGCAGATCGCCGAAGAATTCCGACGTCGGCTCCTCGAGCGTCTGCTCGAACAGGGTGCGCAACTGGTCGGGGGTCAGCGTGTCGACGCCCGAGCGCACCGCCGAGGGGTTCGTGCTCGGCACGAAGCCGTAGTTGCACGAAAGCCCGCCCGGCGCCGACGAGCCGGCGGTAGGAAGGCACGCACGGTACGAACCGCGGACGATCGCGGTGGGGACGATCACGGCGGGAACGTAACCGGGCTGTCCGAAGGTGCCGGTCGCGGTGGCAGCGGTATAACCGCCATTGCCCCATTTGCTGATCTGGTTGTTCCGATACATCGCTCCCACCTTGACGCGCGAGATGAACGGAATGAGCCCGTCGGTCTTGTAGGCGAGATCGAACTTGGCGTCCTTCTCGGTCGATACGCCCAGCGACGGCGTGTACTGGATCGAGAAGCTCGGCGTGACCTGCGGCATCTGCGAGACGAGATAGGCCGGAGTGGCCGGTCCGTTCGGGCCGGCCGCGACGGCGTTCTGCCCTGTGCAGGTGGCCGGGTTGGTCCCGCCGGAGACGCACGGCGGGGTGTTGAGCTGGACGAAATTGGCCGGATTGCCGTCGTCATAGGTCGAGGGGACCTGGATGTCCCATAGCCCGTTGGGCTGCACCGCCAGCGTCGCGTCGCCATAGGTATAGGTGCGCGCGGTGCGCATGTCGGCGCGGCTCGACTCGGCCTTGGTATAGGCGCCCCACAGATCGATCTCGAGCCGGTCGCCGCGATATTCGGCGCCCGCCTGTGCATATTTGGTCTTGATGTCGATCTGGTTCTCGATCTGGTCGATGTTCACGGCATTGTTGGTCATCGTCATCGACGTGACGTTGTGATTGGCATCGACCTTGACGCTGCTCGGCACCACGTTGAGCACGTTGCCCAGCGTTGCGTTGTTGCCGACATTGTTGAAGCCGTATTGCGGATCGAACAGGTAATAGCCCGCCGGGGCGTTGGGCGAGACGCTGCGGGTGCGCGGATAGCCCGTCGTCGAATCGACGAACGTGCCCGCGAGGTTGGAATTGAAGATGCCGTTATTGCCGGTCAGCTGGTTGCGGCTGCGGTTCTGGTCATGGACGCTGCGATTGGCGATCGTGCCCTTGGCATAGATCGTCAACTCGTCGGTGAGGCGGTAGTCGACGCGCGCGTCGACCGAATAGCGCTTCTCCGTCTGCTCGTTCATGAAGTGACGGATCAGCGATGGCGTCGAGTCGTTCCACTGGTTGAGGCAGGTCTGCTGCTCGAGGATGCGCTCGCTGCGGATCGCCGTGCTCGCGGTCGCGGCGGCGTTCGGGAAAATCTGCAGGCACTGCGCCTTGCTCGTCGCACCGGCGGCGAGCGTGACCAGCTCGCGCGGCGTCAGCGTGGTGCCGTCGGGCGCAGTCGCGTTGGCGATGGCGACATCGGCGGCGTCGGTGCCCACGGTCGCCGGATTGAAGCTGAACGTCTTCTCGGGCGAATTGTCGAAATCGTAGAGGCGCGCGTAGTTGCGCGTGTTGCTCGTCGTGTTCTCGTAGCTGTGGCCGTTGTTCTGCACCTTCGAATAGGAGCCGCTGACGATTACGCCCAGGCGATCGTCGAGGAAGCGGCCGCCCGCGACGCCGTTGAAATCGGGCGTCCAGTCCTTGCCGAGCGAATTCTGCCCCACGCCCGCGCGTAGCGAGACATAGGGCTTCTTGAAGTCGAGGCCGGTGCGGGTCTTGATCTGGACCGTGCCGCCCAGCGAGCCCTCGGTCATGTCCGCGGTCGAGCCCTTCACGACGTCGACGCTCTTGACCAGCTCGGCGGGGAGCTCGCGAAGGTCGGCGTTGCGGCCTTGGTCCGCCGTGACCGCGAGGCCGAAGGTGCTCTGCACGCCGACGCCGTCCAATTCGACGCGAGTCAGGTCGGCGCCGTTGCCGCGGACGGCGATGCCGTCGCCTTCGCCATATTCGTTACGGCTGAGCGCAACGCCCGGAATGCGCGAAATCGCTTCGTTCACGTTGCGATCGGGGAAAGAACCGATGTCGTCGGCGACGATCGAGTCGGTCGCGGTCCGCGCGTTCTTCTTGCGCTGGTTGGCCGATTGCTGGCTGGCGCGCGAGCCGACGACGACGATCGCCTCGTCCTGACCGGTGTCGTCGGGAACCGCGGTCGATTCGGTCGATGCCGGCGAGACTTGCGCCAGCGCCTGTCCACCGCAGGTAAGGGCCAGGCCCAGCGCCGCCCACGAGGCGGTAGCGCGCACGTGCCGGCGCAGTTTCACTCGATCAACCATTTTTCCCCTCTCCTCCATGTGACCCGGTTGGTTTCGAGGGGGACCCTTTGGTTCTCTTCCCCGCCCACGGGCGTATCTTCAGTCTTGGTTACAGCGGCAACTAACTTGATCTCAGTATGTGAGATGTCTATCCATCTTTTAGAATTAACACAATGGGAGGCTGTTGCAAGCCTTTCGTATGATAAATCGGCCTGACATCGCGTCCGGCCATGGGACGATGGAATCGAGCCGGGGAGTCAGCGCATGCGATCGATGGATTGGCCCTTGCCCGTGGCGGCCACGCGCCGCGCCGCCTTGCTGGGCGGGCTCGGCTGCCTCGCGGCATGCGCGCGGCGGGGGCGGGCGGGCGAGCGGCTGATCCATCGCGACGACTTCCACAATGGTCTGGCCAAATGGGTGGTCGAGGCCGAGCGCCCCGGACGGATCGCCGCGACGGGCGGCGTGCTCGATATCGACGTGCCGGCGGGCGTCACGGTGTGGTTCCGCCAGCCGCTCGTATCGCCGGTCGCGATCGACTTCGACGTCACGCCGGTTTCGCAAGGCGGTCCCAACGATGCGGTCAGCGACGTCAATTGCTTCTGGATGGCCACCGATACGCGCGTGCCCTCGGGCGACGTGCTCGCGCGCGCGCGCAGCGGCGCCTTCGCCGATTATGACGAGCTCAGGACCTATTATGCCGGGATCGGCGGCAACCGGAACAGCACCACGCGCTTCCGCCGCTATATCGGCAAGCGCGACGATCGGCCGCTGCTCCCGCAGCACGATCTCTCGGGCCCCGGATACATGCTCGTCCCCAACCGCCGCTTCCATGTCCGGTTGGTCGCCGACGGCAGCCGGATCGCCCTGCTCCGCGACGGCGCGCCGCTGTTCCGGCTCGACGATCCCGAGCCCTACACCCACGGCCATTTCGGCTTCCGCACCACCAGGAGC
>JAEWCK010000052.1 GCA_023390675.1 Pseudomonadota bacterium | reverse complement strand
ACCGATGGCGGCGCATCCTGGACGAGCGCCGGGGCGACGGCGGCGCCGGCAGTGCTGGGAACGATCGTCGCGCCGCCGGGCGCGGGTCCGTCTACGATCGAGGACCGCGTCGCGGTCCTCGATGTCGAGCTCGCCAACGACGCGATGCTGCTCGCCGATGCGGATCCGGCGGCGCTCGATGCAGGGAGCAATCTGGCAATGGCCGGCGACGAGCTGATCCAGTTCGGTTCGGCGGAGCCGATCGGCGTGCGGCGCTGGCGGCTGACTCGCCTGTGGCGCGGGCGGCGCGGGACCGAGGCGGCGATCGGCACCCAGACGGAGGGCGACCGCTTCGTGCTGATCGTCGCCGACGCGCTGGCGGTACGCGAGCTGCCCCCGGACGCGGCGAGCGCCGCGGTGCTCGCGCAAGGGGCAGGCGACGGATCGGGCGCCGGCGAGGCTGCGGCAACGGTGTCGCGCGCGTCGATCGCGCCGCCCGCGCCGGTGCACCTCGCCGCGCGGATAGCGGCCGATGGTGCGACGCAACTGAATTGGGTGCGCCGCAGCAGAACAGGCTGGGCGTGGCGCGACGGAATCGACGCGCCGCTGGGCGAGGAGGTCGAGCGCTACCGCGTGACTATAGCGTCCGAGGGCGGCGCGCGAATCGAGGAGACAGTCGTCCCCGGGCTGGCGATCGCCGCTGCGGAGCGGGCGGCGGCGCTGACGATCGAGGTCCGGCAGGTGGGCAGCCACGGGCTCTCGCCCCCGGCCGTGCTGGCGCTGCCCGCGATGGGAGAAGGATGATGACCGACACTGCGACTCCGCGCCTCGCGCTGCCGCTGCTCGCGGCGGGGCAGGCGCAGAAGGAAATGTCTCATAATGAAGCGCTTGCGTTGCTCGATCTTGCTGCGCAGGCGCGCGCCGAGGCGATCGGAACCGACACGCCGCCGGGCGATCCCGAGCCCGGCCAGTGCTGGATCCTGGGCGCCGATCCGACGGGCGAATGGGCCGGGCAGGCGCACAAGGTCGCGGGGTGGACCGCAGGGGGCTGGCGCTTCCTCGCGCCCTTCGAGGGCCTGCGGCTGTGGCTGGGCCGAAGCGGCGGGTTTGCATGCTTTTGCGGGGGCGAGTGGATCGCCGGGGAGGCCCACGGGCGGCTGATCGTGGAGGGCGATCAGGTCGTCGGTCCGCGCGCGGCGGCGATCGCGGAACCCGAAGGCGGGACGGTGGTTGATGCCGAAGCGCGAGCCGCGATCGTCGCGGTGCTGCTTGCCTTGCGCGGGCACGGGCTGGTCGATGCCGACTAACCTGTGACGTTCGGGCAACAGTTCCCGGATTTGTGTGCTTGCGCGGAAACTTTCGTTTCGGTAGTGAGTTTTTCGCTGTCCGTAGTGACAACCAAGAAAGGGGATTATGATGCGGAAGCTTGCCGTAACTCTGGCACTTGCGACCACCGCGCTGAGCACGCCCGCCCTCGCCCGCGACGACGCGTGGTATGTTGGCGTCGAAGGCGGCGTGATGATTGTCGAGAACATCAATTTCGACATCGGCACGACCGAGAACGCCTCGACCGCGCATCATCGCAAGGGCTATGATGCCGATGCCACTGTCGGTTACGACTTCGGCGGCTTCCGCGCCGAGGCCGAGGTCGGCTATCGCGCGGCTACGCTGGACTCTTACCGCTCGTCGCTGACCACGCCTTATACCGGCTCGACGGGTCTCGCCACCAACGCGCCGGCGGGCACTTATCAGGAAGCCGGCGGCAAGACCTCGGCGCTGAGCTTCATGGTCAACGGCATGCTCGACTTCGGCGACGATGACGGCGTGCAGGGCTTCGTCGGCGGCGGCGTCGGCGTGGCGCGCGTGAAGGCGACCTACGGGCTCAACACCCGCAGCAACTTCCTCGACGATTCGGACACGGTCTTTGCGTGGCAGGCGATCGCCGGCGTTCGCGCGCCGCTGACCGACTCGATCGACGTGTCGCTGAAGTATCGCTTCTTCAACGCCGACAATGTCAGCCTGGTCGATGTCTCGGGCCGCACCTTCGATGGTCGTTTCCGCTCGCACTCGATCCTGGGTGGCCTGACCTTCAACTTCGGCGGTCCGCCGGAAGTTGCTCCGACGCCCGAGCCGACTCCGACCCCGGAGCCGACCCCGGTCTACACGCCGGAGCCGACCCCGACCCCGACGCCGGAAGTCATCCGCTGCACCCCGGGGCCGTACATCGTGTTCTTCGACTGGGACAAGTCGGACATCACGCCGGAAGCTTCGAGCATCCTCGACAACGCCATCAGCAACTACCAGAACTGCGGCAACGCGCAGGTGATGCTGGCGGGCCACGCCGACCGTTCGGGTTCGGCGAGCTACAACGTGGGTCTCTCGCAGCGTCGTGCGGACTCGGTGAAGGCCTACATGACCGGTCACGGCATCCCCGACGGGGTGATCTCGACCGAGGCGTTCGGCGAGAGCAAGCCGCGCGTGGAAACCGCCGACGGTGTCCGCGAGCTGCAGAACCGCCGCGTGGAAGTCACCTACGGGCCGGGTTCGGGCTACTAAGCCAGACCCGTCCGCGAGGACTGAATATGGGAGGCCGGGCAACCGGCCTCCCTTTTTCTTTGCGTGAAGCCATGAAGTCGCCCTAGCCCGGTGCGGTGGACCGGGCCGCCGACCTTCGCCTCGAACCCGACGGCGCCGAGCGTTTCGCAGGTGCGGCATGCGCCGTCCTTCGCGAAATCGACAGGGCCCTGGTGGAACTGCCGGCGGGCAGGCCGGGCCTGCGGCTGCGGGAAGCGCGCGCGCTCGAGCCGATATTGTCGGCCCAAGGCGCGATCGGGCAGATCGCCCGGCGCTGGCTGGGTGACGAGGCGAGCCCGGTTCGCGCGGTCTTGTTCGACAAGTCGGAAGCGGCGAATTGGTCGCTGGGCTGGCATCAGGATCGTACGATCGTGGTGCGCGAGCGGCGCGATGTACCTGGCTTCGGACCTTGGACGGTCAAGCAGGGCATGCTCCACGTCGCGCCGCCCTTCGACCTGCTCGCAACGATGATGACGCTTCGCGTCCATCTTGATCCCGTGCCGGCGGACAACGCGCCACTGCTGGTCGCGCCGGGATCGCATCGCGTGCGCGTTCCCGAAAGCGAGATCGGCTGGGTGGTCGAGGCCTGCGGTGCAGTCGCGTGCCTCGCCGCGGCAGGCGATGTCTGGGCCTATGCGACCCCGATCGTGCACGCATCCGAAGCCGCGGCGCGGCCGGCACGGCGGCGGGTGCTGCAGATCGACTACGCCGCGGGCGCTCTACCCGGCGGGCTGGCCTGGCTGGGCGTCTAGCGACAGGGCGCCGGCCAGCCATCCCGGCACTATCGCGTCGCCGAGCGCCTCGATCCGGCGCAGCTCGACCATCAGCTCGAGATCGGGATAGGTCGCGCGCGTGCGTTCGCCGGGTTCGGCGAGCGGCGCGACGACGAGGCGGCGGTTGACCCTGGCGCGATAGTGCATCCGCGCGGTGTTCTCCTGACCGACATAGCAGCCCTTGGCGAAACTTACGCCGTTCAGCTCGGCTGCGTTGCATTCGAGCCAGAGCGTCTTGTCCTGGCCGAGCTCGGCCGCACCTTCGGTCACGCCGAGCGACAGGCGATGCGCGCGCCAGCCGGTAGCGGGCTCGCCGGCTGCGGGCCCCAGCCAGCGATTGCCGAGCGTGGCGAGGCGCGGATCGGGGACGCCCTCGGTGCCGGCGCGCGACCAGTGGACGCCGCCCTCGATCGGCTCGATCGCGATCGGACGGCGCAGGCGATAGAGCGTCAGGCGGCGGACCAGCGCGTCGCGCTCGGCCGCCTCGCAATCGATGAGGATCGCATCGCCGTCCGCCCAGAGGATGAAGTCGAACAGCGCCTTGCCCTGCGGCGTTAGCAGCCCGGCCCATTGCGGCGCTTGCGGCGTCACCAGCGTCATGTCGTGCGTGACAAGGCCCTGGAGGAAGCCGCGGACATCGTCGCCCGAGACGCGGATCAATGCGCGGTCGGCTAGCAGGGTGGCGTCGCTCATGGCGAAAAGGTAGGGGGTGGATGGGGGCGACGGAAGAGGCGCTGATGAATGTCGATCTGAAGCTAACAGGCGGACGCGTGCATTTGCCGGGCGGCCCGGCCGAAGTCGATGTCGGCGTGATCGGTGGCAGGATCGTCGCGATCGGCGGCGTCGGCGATGCGGGCGAGACGATCGACTGCGCGGGGCTCGACGTGCTGCCGGGCGTGATCGACACGCAGGTCCATTTCCGCGAGCCGGGGCTCGAAGCCAAGGAGGATCTCGAAAGCGGCAGCCGCTCGGCGGTGCTCGGCGGGGTGACCGCAGTGTTCGAGATGCCCAACACGAGGCCCAATACCGACACGGCCGAGGCAGTCGCGGACAAGCTGGCGCGCGCGAAAGGGCGGATGTGGTGCGACCACGCCTTCTACGTCGGCGCGACCAACAACAATGCGGAGAGCCTCGCCGAGCTCGAGCGCCTGCCGGGGACGGCGGGGGTCAAGATCTTCATGGGCGCCTCGACCGGCGACCTGCTCGTCTCGGACGACGCCAATCTGGCGCGGGTGCTGGCATCGGGGCATCGGCGCGTCGCGATCCATGCCGAGGACGAGTTCCGCATGCAGGACCGGCTGGGCGAGCGCGTGCCGGGCGATCCCTCCAGTCATCCGGTGTGGCGCGACGACGAGAGCGCGATGCTGGCGACGCGGCGCATCCTGGGGCTGGCGCGCGCGGCGCGGCGGCGGATCCATGTGCTCCATGTGACGACGCCCGCCGAGCTCGAGCTGCTCGGGCGCAACAAGGACATCGCGACGTGCGAAGTCACGCCGCAGCACCTGACGCTGGCGGGTGAGGAAGCCTATCCGACGATCGGCACCTTTGCGCAGATGAACCCGCCGATCCGCTCGGCCGCGCATCGCGCGGGGCTATGGGAATGGCTGCGGCAGGGCGTGCCCGACGTGATCGGATCGGACCATGCGCCGCATACGCGCGAGGAGAAGGCGCGACCCTATCCCGACAGCCCGAGCGGGATGCCGGGAGTGCAGACCTTGCTGCCGCTGATGCTCAACCATGTCGCCGAGGGAAGGCTGACGCTCCAGCGGCTGATCGACCTGACCAGCGCGGGGCCGCAGCGCGTGTTCGGGCTGGTCGGCAAGGGGCGGATCGCAGCCGGCTATGACGGCGATTTCACGCTGGTCGATTTGAAGGCCCGCTGGACAGTGGAGGAGAGCTGGCTCGCCTCGCGCTGCGGCTGGTCGCCGTTCACGGGGATGCAGCTCACCGGCAGGCCGGTGGGCACGATCATTCGCGGCGCGCAGGTGATGCGCGACGGCCAGTTGGCGGAGGCGGCGCAGGGTGCGCCGCTACGCTTCGAAGCCGTGGAGTTCGGCTGATGTGGAAGCTTCTCGCAGCGATCGCGCTCGCCGCGCCGGCACCGGCGCTGGCATGCTCGCCAGTGCCTCCTCCCGACACGCCGCCGACGCAAGAGGAGATCGATTCGGATCTGCGCGCGACGTTCGCGGGGGCGGACGACCTCATCGAATATGTCGTGGTCCGCTCGGCCACCAGCAGCCGCAAGGGCGCGGTCCGCGTGACGCGATCGTACAAGGGCCGATTCAAGCCCGGCGACACGCTGAAGATCTGGACCGCCGAGGGCGCGGCGTGCGGCTCCGGCGACGCGGTGCGGGGAACGCACGGGCGCATGTTCGTGAGCGGCAAGGCGCCTTATCAATATCGCGACATGGCGGATTTCTATTTCCAGGACTTCGTCCGGCTGGGGCTGGCGCCCGCGCAGTGAATCAATCCGCCCCGCTCAGGGCACGGGCGCGTAGTTCGGGCAATTGGCCGAGAGGCGCGTCCAGATCCGGTCGAGCTCGGCCTGGCCCTTCTGCCCGACGATCGTCTCTGCCGTGGCGTTGTCGATCCGGTTGGTCTCGCTGCGCATCAGCTTGAACGGGCCGCCCTCGGGGCGCTGATACCAGATCAGATAACCGCATTCGCGGTTTGCATTGGCATGGCGCGAAGCCACGTCGACCGCGGCATAGACGCCGGGCGCGGGGGCCTGGGCAGGGTCCTTGGTCCAGGTCAGCCGGACGACCCTGCGGTCGCGCAGCGGGCCGATCGCGTCGCGCGCCTTGTCGTTCTCCTCGAAGAACATCGCCAGCGGCATGCGCGCGCGGTTCTGCGGCGTGAGCATCGCATAGGCGCGCGCGGGATCGCCCGCCTCGATCGCGTCGAAATAAACCTGCGTCGCGCGGAGCACCGCCTGCTCGAGCTCGACCGAGGGGACCCAGCCGGGCTGCGAATCGGAAGTGACGTTGACTTCGCGCGGGGCGCGCTGCGCGGCGGCACAGAGCGGCGCGGCGAGGGCAAGCGCGAGGAGCAACGAACGCATGCCGGGCGTCTGGCACGCCGCCGGGGCGCGCGCAACGCGCGTCAGAACGGCAGCCAGCGCTTCTTTTCGCTGAACTTCATGTAGCCGGCGTTGACGCCGAGCCGCCAGCCCACGCCGAGCCGCACCGGGATCAGCACGACGTCGCCGCGGCGCATATAGGCCGCCGAGAAGCCGCCGACGAAATAGGCGCGGCCCTCGCCTGCGGGGAAGCGCTTGTAGAGCTCGTGGCTGTCGTAGAGATTGTAGACGAGGACGAAGACCTTGTTGGCATCGCCGCCGACATCGAAGCCGATCGACGGTCCGGTCCAATAGACCTTTTGCGGGCCGCCCTCGATCTTGTGGAACATCTTGCCCGCGCCGTAGCGCAGGCCGATGCCGACCGCGCCCGAGGCCTCGCTGCCGGCGATATAGGCATTGGGCTCGCCCTGATCCTTGAGGATGTCCTCGATGATGCCGGCGAGGCCCGAGGCGCCCTTGCCGAACACGCCTTCGGCGCCCGCGATCAGCTCCTGGCGCTTGAAGGTCTGGGCCGAGCCGGCCTCCTCGCGCGCGGCCTGCTCGGCCGGGGCCGCGGAGACGGGCGCGCCGGTCACGACTGCGGGCTGGACGGTGACGCCGGGGTCCCCGGCCGGCGGCGCGCCGGGGTCCTGCGCGGGCGTGGCATAGGGGTCGGCGGCGGGGGGCGGCGTGTTCAGGTCCGAGTCG